>JAAXHZ010000020.1 GCA_012270625.1 Dehalococcoidia bacterium
TACGTGCGCCGCCAGACCCTCGTCGGAGGAGAGCGTTTCATCACTCCGGAGATGAAAGAGTACGAGTCGCGAGTTCTAAGCGCTCAGGACAGAATGGCAGAGCTTGAGACCGAGCTGTTCAGAGGGGTATGCGCGCAGGTGGCCGAGCATACCGGCGTGATTGCGGAGACCGCCGAGGCCATCGCCCTGGTTGACGTGTTCTGCTCACTCGCGGACGTCGCGTCCACACACGCCTATGTAAGGCCCGACCTGAGCGAGTCGCGCGAGATCGACATCCGGCAAGGTCGCCACCCTGTCGTCGAGAGGATGCTCGATGCCGGGGACTTCGTGCCCAACGACACCGATCTGGACTGTACCGAAAGCCAGCTCGCCATTATCACCGGGCCGAACATGGCGGGAAAGTCAACGTACATACGACAGGTGGCGATACTCGTGCTGATGGCGCAGATCGGCAGCTTCGTTCCAGCCGAGTCCGCGTCGATCGGCATCGTGGACCGGATCTTCAGCCGCGTCGGCCTTCAGGACGACCTCGCGCTGGGGCAGTCCACGTTCATGGTGGAGATGGTAGAGACGGCGTCGATCCTGAACCATGCCACGCGCAGGTCGCTGATAATCCTGGACGAGATCGGGCGCGGCACCAGCACGTTCGACGGACTTGCAATCGCGCGCGCGGTCGCCGAGTACATACACAATCACCCGAGACTGGGATGCAAGACGCTGTTTGCGACCCACTACCACGAGCTCACTCAACTAGCCGACCACCTGCCCAGAGCGTGCAACTACAACGTAGCCGTATCCGAGGATCAGGGTAGAATCGTGTTTCTCAGGAGAATAGTGCCCGGAGGAGCGGACCGCAGCTACGGCATCCACGTCGCCCAGCTCGCTGGGATGCCCAACGCCGTCGTCAACCGCGCATGGACCGTGCTAAGCGACCTGGAATCGCAGGACACCGACGGCGCGCGCAACGCTCGCAGAAACGCCGGCGCTTCTCAGCCGATGCAGCTGTCCCTCATGCAGGCGTCGTCACCTGCCCTCGATGCGCTGAGGCAGATCGACGTATCGTCCATCACCCCCATCGAGGCGATCAACAAGCTCTACGAACTCCAGGAGCGCGATAGAGAAGGCTAGTAAATGGCACTCTATTCCCTCTGTGATACAATCACCCTGTCCTTCGTCTTCACACGATTCACGCAAGGGGTGCATGCCTATTATGGAAGCGGGCGAGTGGATCGGAATAACAGTCTCTCTGGCAACCCTCCTGATCGCAATTTTCGGAATGGGACTTGTGCTCATCCAGAAGATGGACAGCCAGTCACAGAGGCTGGAGTCCAAGATCGAATCAGGCGATGCAGAGACCAGGGTTGAGGTCAGGAGGGTTGAGGCTGAGGTCAAGAGTCTTAAAGAGAGCCTTGACACCCGCCTCAACGGTGTAGAGCAAACTCAGGCTAGGCACGAGGGTATTATCAGTGTCTTAAGCCAGCAACCACACGGCGGAGTGAACGAATCTGAAACGGATTCACAATCCTAATTCAACAACTAGGAGCAAGACCAATGACGTTGACAGCGCTACCCACCGAGCCGGCAGAGGTCCGCAAGCTAATCAGGGAAGGCAGACTGGTGCAGCCGACCGGAGGATTCGCGCCCGGGCGTGTCCAGGCGAACCTGGCGATCCTGCCCAGAGATCTCGCGTTCGACTTCCTGCTGTTCTGCCAGCGCAACCCGAAGCCATGTCCACTCCTGGAGGTGATCGAGCCTGGAGAGGTCGAGCCTGCCGAGTTCGCCCCAGGCGCGGACATTCGCTCCGACATCGCGCTCTATCGCGTATATGAGCACGGCGAAATGACCGCCGAGGTCGAGGACATATCCGAGTACTGGCGCGATGACCTGGTGTCGTTCCTGCTGGGCTGCAGCTTCTCGTTTGAAACGGCGATGGTCAGGGCCGGAATACCCCTCCAGCACATCGATCAGGAAAAGAACGTCTCCATGTTCATCACGAACATACAGACGACCCCCGCCGGAGCCTTCTCAGGGCCGATGGTTGTCTCCATGCGCGCCATCAAGCGAGAGCAGATCGTCAAGGCCGTCCAGGTGACCTCCCGATTCCCAGCGACTCACGGCGCGCCCGTACACATAGGCGATCCGGAGGCTATCGGCATCAGCGATATATATAAGCCCGACTTCGGTGAGCCGACCGACTTCTCGGATGGCGAAGTGCCCGTCTTCTGGGCTTGCGGAGTTACTCCACAGGCGGCGGCCATGTCATCTCGCCCGCCGCTCATGATTACCCATGCGCCGGGCCACATGTTCGTCACCGACAAGAAAGACGAAGACATGTCCGCGCTTTAGGCCCATGCCTTGCACAGAGCCATCCAGCGAGAGTGAGACAGGTCTCACGAGACCGCCCGAAGGGGGTATTCAGTGACTATAGAAGACATCATCCTGGACAGGGACCGGCGCGGCATCTCGAAACTCAGACCCCACCTTCCGTCCAACTTTGCCACCGAAGCGGCGCAGCTCGTTATGGACAACCCGGGCACGGCAATCGTCGTAACCGGGTTCTACATCCTCGACGCAGGCTACGCAGAGACTGACGGGCCTCCGGGCGCCGTGGTTATCGGCAGCGCGCTCAATCAGCTAGGGTACGACGTCGTCCACGTGACGGACCGCTACGCCTCGGACATCATGGACAAGACAGGTGGCGACTACTCCAGGGTCATCGAGTTTCCCATCACAGATGACGACGAGAGCAAAGAGTTCGCTGCTGGTCTGATTGACGAGGTAAAGCCCTCGGTGGTGATCGCCATCGAGCGTTGCGGCCTGACTGACGAGGGCAAGTACCGCAACATGCGCGGACGGGACATTTCCGACTACAACGCGCGCATCGACCACATATTCCACGCCGACATCCCCTCAGTGGGCATCGGAGACGGCGGCAACGAGATAGGCATGGGAAACCTCGCCGAGGAGGTCACACAGGTCGAGTCGCTGGTCAAGATACCGTGCATCACACAGACGTCGAAGCTGATCCTGGCGAGCGTGTCCAACTGGGGCGGCTATGGACTGGCCACAGCCCTGTCGGAGCTGGCAGGCCGCAATCTGCTCCCGTCCGTAGAAGAGGAGCAGGCGCTCCTGAAGCATACAGTTGACCTGGGCGCGGTGGATGGCATGAGCGCGCAGCAGGAATACAAGGTGGACGGATTCACGCTCGAAGAGAACAGCGAGACCGTCCAAGCCCTGCACGACTATCTGGCGTCCAAGGGCATCTCATAGCGCCCATATTCCTCGCTCACGGATGTGTTGCAAACCTACATCCGGCTGAACGCAGTTTGCTAGAATTCTTCGCGTGAAAGACGCGGGGCATAGGTCCAACTTCAACCCGTTTTCCAGGGTCAGGGAAGCGTTCTACGGCTGGAAGCTGGTCGGCGTCTCCGTATTCATGCTGGCCCTGATGTCGCTCACGGTGTTCCAGGGACTGGGCACCTACCTCGTCGCGCTTCAGCGTGCATTCGAATGGAACCGGACGCAGCTCTCGCTCGCGTTCTCACTGGCACGAGGTGAGAGCGCAGTCCTCGGCCCATTCGAGGGCTGGCTGATAGACAAGCTCGGCAACAGGACGATGATCCTCATCGGCTATGTCGTTATGGGCTTCGGGTTCATCTGGTTCTCCCAGATCGAGTTCCTCGGCAGCCTCGGTCTGCTCGGGTGGCTCGACTTCTTGGACGAGAGGCTCGTACACTTCTATCTGGCGTTCATGATCATCACGCTCGGCTCCGGACTTGGCGGCTGGCTGGCCATGATCAGCATGGTCAACAACTGGTTCGTGCGCAAGCGCTCTCTGGCAATCGCGACGGCTATGTCCGGCGTCCACATAGGCGCATACCTGGTTCCCCTACTGGCCTGGGGAGTGGACAACCACGGCTTCCAGGCAGCGACGCTGGTGATCGGAATTGTCCTGCTCGTGTCAGTCGGCCCGGTGGTGAAGGCGGTGCGAAACCGGCCCGAGGACATGGGCCTTGCGCCGGACGGCGACCGAGGGCCGAGGGCCGGCGGCGCATCCCAGCCAGAATCGAACGCCGACGATGACGAACCTGAGTTCACAGTCGGCCAGGCGCTCAGGACGAGCGCCTTCTGGACGCTCACCATAGTCCACCTCTCCTCTACCATATCCATCGTCACCCTTTCGATTCATCTGGCGCCCAAACTGACCGACATGGGCTTCTCGCTCACAGCTGCGGGGCTGGTTCCGGTGGTGTACACTTCTGTCGCGCTTCCAGCGCAGTTCATCGCTGGATTCGTCGCTGACAGGTTCTCCACGCCTATGGTGACGTTTGTGTTCCTCATCTTCCAGGCCGCCGGTATCTTGGTGATAGCCTTTGCGGAGTCGGCGCCCATGGCATACCTGTTCGCCGTGCTGTACGGCATCGGCTTTGGCGGGCGCATACCCCTGCTCACTGCCATAAGGGGCGAATACTTCGGGCGCAAGGCGTTCGCAACCATCATGGGCCTCTCGCAGTTCCCCAACAACATCGCGATGATCTTCGCCCCTCTGTTCGCGGGTTTCATGTACGACCGCTATGAGTCCTACTTCATCCCGTTTCTTACATTCTCCGTACTCGCTTTCCTGGGCGCCCTGCTCATGCTGACGGTCAGAAAGCCACAACTGACCGAGAGTCGTACCACCCAGCAGCAAGTGACGGCAGACTAGCCATGCGTGTTCTGGGTCGCGATCTGGTCGATCCCTTCGACGAGTTCTGGGAGACGGTCTCGCATGAGCTTCCCGTGGAGTCCGGCGACATCGAACGCGGACTCAGCTCTGTCTTCGGCGACCAGGGAATCGAGTTCTCCGCTCCGGCGACGCCGCGCTGGATGGCGCTCCCGGATGACGACCTCGCCTATCACGTGGCGCACGAGCTGACCCACGTGCTGATGCGAGAGCGAGGCTATCCCAAGACCGTCAGGGGCGTCGGCTACCCTCCCGATTCTGCAGAGGCAAGGGTCGGTGAGGACCTCGAGGAGATGGCGCTGCATCCGTCTCTCGAATCGATCCTGGAGCCGTTCGGGTTCAGACACGACTTTATTGCCAGCAACATGGCAGCCGGAGCCATGCGCGGTCTGAAGTCCGCGCCTGTTCCAGAGTATGGGACTCCATGGCACTTCACGTGGGCAATCCGGTTCTGCATGTTGCAGATGGAGCTCCCACTGGAGCTATGGAGTCCGCTGGAAATCATCTATGCCGAACGCGCCCCCGCGGTCACTGGCCTTGGTCGCGAGCTGGCGCAGATATTGACAGACGCCGGCTGGGGCAGCCCGGAAAAGGCTCTGGACGCGATGGTGCGTTCGAGAGACGTGCTGGGCCTGGACGTTCAGGACAAGGT
>JAAXHZ010000021.1 GCA_012270625.1 Dehalococcoidia bacterium
ATCTCTGGGACTTCTGTCGTTAGCTCGTCGCGCCAGAGCGCGGAGTCCACGTCGCTCTCCATGATGCGGACGTTGGAGACAGCGGCAGTCAGGTTCAGACTCTGGAAGCTGGACAGGTGCGAGTTGTAGTTGTGAGGCGCGATGTTCAGCTCGTACACCTCGGCGAGTTCCGCGACCTTCTTTGCCTGGGAGAATCCCTGCCACTGAACGTCCACCTTAACCGTGTCCATGGCGTGCTTTCTGAAGTACGGCTGGTACTGTCGCAGGCCGAGCAGCTGCTCACCTGAGCAGATCGGCGTCCGCTGCGCCATCTTGAGCTGGAGCAGCGCGTCCGGGTCTTGATTGTCGATCTCCATCCAGAACAGGTCGAAAGGCTCCAGCGCCCTGCCGATGGCGATAGCTCCCTCTGTCTTGAAGTTGTAGTTGATGTCCAGACAGATATCGACATCCGGGCCGACAGCGTCTCGCATCGCGCCAATCTGCTCGACAGTGTGCCTGACCAGGTCGGTCGGGGCATTCTGGTCGTTCGCGCCGGCGAACATGTTGTTGATGACCGACGGGTTCTCGCCCGGGAACACGATGTTGGTCTTGAACGCTGTGTAGCCCGCATCGACGGCCTCCCGCGCGCAGTCCGCCACGTCCTCCATGGTGCTCAGCTTGGGCACACCCCACTCCTCGGCCATCCTCGCCCTGTACGTTGCCAGGTGTGACCAGTACACCCTCTGCTTATCCCTGAACGGCCCGCCGACCAGCCTGTACACGGGTACGCCGTGCGCCTTGCCCTTGATGTCCCACAGCGCAAGCTCGATCCCCGCTATGGCCATTGCGGTAGCGCCGCCGGACGACGATCGCGTGTTCCGGTACATGTCCATCCACAGCTTATCGACCGGAAGTGGGTCTTTTCCTATCAGTGTCTCGCCGATGTCTTCGATCAGCGCGGGCAGGCCCTTGGCGAAAGATCCCACGCCGTACTCTGAGTAGCCAGTAATGCCCTCGTCGGTGCGAATCGCGCAGTAGAGCCATGGGTTCGCCCCCAGTCCACGAACTGCGAAGTTTTCGATTGCGGTGATTTTCATGGTGGCACCAGCCTTGCTTGGAGGGTAGGCAGTCTTTTTCACCCTCACCCCAGCCCTCTCCCCTGAGGGAGAGGAGGATTTTTTCTTTACCTATTCCATGCGTACCTGCGGGCGGCGTCTTCAACGAGATCGCAGCCCCAGCCCGGCGCAGTGGGCACTGTCATGTAGCTATCGATTACCTCGGGCCGCTCGGTGAACAGCTCGAACCTCCAGGGAACTCCCTCGGGATCGCTCTCCATGATTCTGACGTTCGAGACCGAGGCGCAGAGATGGACCGACTGGAAGCTGGCAAGCTCCGACGCAGGGTTGTGAGGCGCGATATTCAGCTCGTAGGTCTCAGCGACATCGGCCACCTTCTTGGCAACGCCGAAGCCCTGCCACTGGACGTCCACCTTTACGGTGTCCATCGCGCGGAGCTCGAAGTACGGCAGGTACTCCCTGACGCTGAAGTGCTGCTCCCCAGAGCAGAGCAGCGTGGAAGTCGATGCCTTTAGCTGGGCGAGCGCTTCGGGGTCTTCGTTGTCGTGCTCTATCCAGAACAGGTTGTAGGGTTCGAGCGCCTTGGCGATCCTGATAGCGCCCTCGGTCTTGAAGTTGTAGTTGATGTCCAGCAGGATATCGACCGACGGCCCGACGGCTTCACGCATCACCGAGATCTGCTTCTCCGCGTTTCGGACGGTCTCGGTGTCGGCGCGCTGGTCGTGACTCAATCCGTCCCGGCTCTGGGAGATCTGGCGCGGAGGGTCGCCTGGCCACAGGATATTTGTCTTGAAGGCGTCGTAGCCGTGCTCGGGGGCCTCGAGGGCCGCCGCGGCGACCGCGTCCCAGTCCTTTAGAGGCTTGTCGGGGGCGAGTGAGGGGTCGCCGGCTCTCGCGCTCGCAAGGTGAGACCAGTACACTCGCTGGCTGTCGCGATACGGCCCGCCGACGAGGTTGTTCACTGGGACTCCGAGCGCCTTGCCCTTGATGTCCCAGCAGGCGAGCTCGATGCCGGCTATGCCCATCTGGGCTATGCCTCCAGGCATGGCTCGCAGGTTGCGGTAGAAGTCGAAGTAGAGCTTCTCGACCGCCTCGGGGTCTTGGCCGATAATCAGCGGCTTGAGGTCTTCGATCAGCCCGACGAGCGAACGGGCGGCAACACCTGAGCCGAACTCTCCGTATCCGGTGATGCCCTGGTCAGTGCGAACTGCTGAGAAGAGCCAGGGTCGGCGTCCGCCATCGACGACGAAGATTTCTACATCAGTGATTTTCATATCGAGCTTGCTCCGTCCAGTCTAGCTATCATACTGTTGAGGTCAGTCGCCGGGTCAGACAGCAGGGAAGATAGCATGACGCCCTCTTTATGTTGCTGGCCAAGTGCAACAGCCCATGCATACGGCCATGGTTGTCTTGGTCAAACTTGGGCAGCATAATGGCGGAGCTACGGTTTCACCCTCTCCAGCACGAAGTGGGGCCGCCCGAAACAGGACACTGCTATCTATGTCGGGCAAAAAATCGGACTGGAGGCGGTCCAACTCTTTTGTTGCCCAGTCGATATTGGTCTCATAAACTGAAACGCCCGCCAGTACAAAATGGCGGGCGCTTGAATGGGTTCCCGATTCGTCCAGATACAGAAGATACATAAACGCAGCCGAAGTACTGTTAGCGGCCGGGCGAGGGTTTACCCCTCAGCGAACCAAGTACCTGCGGTCCTCCCAGCCCAGTTAAATGGTATCGCTCCGACAGGGCGCTGTCAACTATATGACGACGGCTCGAACCTGCCCTCGCGCCTAGAGCGAAAGTTAGCCCCGAGGCTGACCAGTGAGAACGTCAGCAGCACTATGGCTAAAGGCGCGATCAAGATGCCGATGCTGAGGGTGGTCAACTCGCAGGTTGCGGTAGAGAAAGTATTCGGCTTAAAGACGATCCGGCTGATCCGCCAAGCCCGACGGTGTAGGATTGGGAGGAGATGTATCCCACTGCGGTTGGGCAACAACGAGGTCAGTCATTCACTCGATCCGTTCAGTACGCGCGATAGCCGGCTCACAGGCCGTCGGCGCGCTCAGGCATCGCAATTTCAGGCTCTACTGGGTCTCCGGTATGGGGCTGTCAGCGGCGATGGGTATGCAGTTTCTCATCCTGGGCTGGCTGGCGCTGGAGCTTACGGACTCACCTGCCCAGCTTGGGGTGGTGATCTCTCTCTATGGCGTTCCGAACCTGTTGATGCTGGCCTTTGGAGGGATATTCGCAGACAGAATCGACCGGCGCTGGCTGCTGTTCTTCAGTCGCACTATCGTGATGGCGCTGATCATCCTGGCGGGGACACTCACGCTCCTTCAGCTAATCTCCATCTGGCACACATACGCCATATCGTTCATTCTCGGCACGATACAGGGACTCAGCCTGCCCGCGCAGATGGCGATAGTTCCGGATATGGTGGATTGGGCATTCTAAGACCCACGCTGCGCATGCTGAAGGTCTAGCAGGCGCCTGCGCACTACTATGTGAAGTCAAGTCGCTCATCGGCGAGTCACTTCGCTTAAGAACGCTCCGGCAGCGGATGAGAGCAGCGTCGTCAGGTGAGTGTACAGGTACGTGACGCCCTGATCGAGATAGCGCCGTGTGGCGGCGGAATTGCCAGCTGAACCGGACACCTTTCCCGCCGCCGCTATCGAGCCGAACACGCTATCCATCGCCTCCCGCACCTCCGGGGCATCGGCGCGTCCCGGGTATCCGAGTGACTGCGACAGATCCGACGGGCCTACGAAGAACACGTCCACACCCTCTACCTGCACGATCTGATCCACGTTCCTGACAGCCTCCGCTTCTTCGAGCTGGACGCAGACCAGCGTCTCCCTGTTGGAGCGCTCGGCATATTCGGACATCGACATGCCGTACCCGTAGGAGGCGGACCTGACCCCAGCGGCCAGCCCGCGTTCGCCCTGTGGATGGTACTTGACGGACTCGACTGCTCTTCCAGCGTCCTCGGCGGTGTTGACATGAGGAACCTGCACTCCCATCACGCCCCTGTCCATGAGCTGACCGATCGACTCGAACGAGTTGACAGGCGGTCTGGCGATAGGCGTGACACCGGCGGTCTCAGCAGCCATGACCATAAGCTCGACGCTCTCCAGCGAAATGGAGCCGTGTTCACAGTCGATGAGCACCCAATCGAATCCCAGCCGTCCGACGATGTCGATGACGTGAGGAGACGGGAACATGATCGAGACACCGAACGCGGGCTGACCGGAGAGCAGCTTGCTCTTCATACGATTGGGAATCATCGGACCTGCTTTCCTGTAAGATGATGTACCAGCTTGGCAGGTGAACATTTCACCCTCTCCCTAACCCTCTCCCTGAGGGAGAGGGGATCTCTGACCCCACAGGGCGATGCCGACTAAGCTGATACAGATTCCTCCTGTAAGTATATCAACAGCGTCTCTTCGATTACTGGTACGATTCACCGAGTAGGTCACACAGACGCTGACATAGGAGAACGTATCATGCGGGTCACCGTCCTGGTCAAGGCCACCCAAGACAACGAATCGGGCATCATGCCGCTGCATCCAGCCGCGCCGGCACGTTCGTAAGGGAGATCGACACTTAGTCAACCATGTTAGCTTCCGGCATATTCGACAGGCCAGTGTACAAGTGGTGGGTCTTCTCGGCCGTCGCGCTCGGCACGCTGACCTCAGTCATAAACCATGGCAGCATGTCGGTCGCGCTCCCGACCATCGCACAGCATTTCGGGGCAGATTTGTCCACCGCCCAGTGGGTGGTCATAGCCGAGGGACTCGCGATCAGCGCGCTCATCCTGCCGATGGGACGCCTCTCGGACATCGTGGGACGGAAGCGCGTTTACCTGACCGGCCTGATCATCTTCGCGGGCGCGTCGCTCATGGCGGCCGGCTCCCAGAGCATCATCACCCTGATAGGCTTCAAGACATTGCAGGGACTCGGCGCCGCCATGACCCAGGGGACGGGTATGGCCATGATCACCTCGGTATTTCCAGCCGAGGAGCGAGGCAAGGGCATCGGTTCCCACGCCAGCGTCGTGGGCACAGGCGGGGTGCTCGGCCCTGTGATGGGCGGATTCGTCGTCACCGCGCTGGACTGGCGATGGGTGTTCTACGTCAACGTCCTCATGGGGATGTGCGCATTAGCGGCGGTGCTGGCGATTATCAGGAGCGAGGCTTTTAGACAGGATACACGTAATCGCAGGTACGATTTCCCAGGCGCGGCGCTCTCAACCGCTGTGCTGCTGACCTTCCTGCTGGCGGTGTCCAATGGCTCGCGCATGGGTTGGGTCTCCCCTCCGATCATGGCCGCGGCGCTCGGATTCGTCGGATTCCTGTCGGCCTTCATCTGGTGGGAGATTCGTTCACCATCGCCAATGCTGGACATGGGCCTGTTCAGGAGCAGGGTCTTCAGCATTGGCATCGTCACCAACTTCATGTCCTTCCTGGCGATAACATCCTCCCGATTCCTGATGCCCTTCTACCTGCAGGCCGCGCTCCGGTACACGCCCGCACTGGTTGGCCTCGTTCTGCTTCCCAACGCAGTCAGCAGGATTATCATGGGACCGCTGAGCGGTCGGATGTCAGACCGGTACGGGTGGAAGCCTTTCAACATCATCGGCCTTCTTCTGTCGGCGGCGGGAATGTTCGTTCTGGCATCGCTGACAGTGTCGTCGTCAGTAGTCATGGTGCTGGCGGGGATTCTTCTGCAGAGTGCGGGGTCAGGGCTGTTCCAGTCCCCGAACTCGGCCTCCATACTCAGCGCCGCGGACGTGAGCAGGCACGGCGTGGTGTCGGCGTTCGTGAACCTGTCGCGAAACTCAGGCAACGTAACCGGAACAGCCATCGCCACGTCGATCGTGACCGCGGTCATGGCAGCCGGAGGCTACGAACCCAACATAGACGCAGTACTGGAGGCGGCTCCTGACTCAGGGCTGCTCGGCTCGTTCATGACCGGGTTGAAGGTCGTCTTCCTGTCCATGGGCGCGCTGCAAGTAGTCGGCGCCATAGCGACAGTGTTCAAGAGCGACCCTGGACCTCAGTCAGCTCCCCAGCGCGTGGCAGCGCAGACCAGTCCTGAGCGGTCGTCCTGAGTCTTGGATCGCTCGATATGCTAACTCTTCTCCCTGCTTAGTCCCACGCTGAC
>JAAXHZ010000022.1 GCA_012270625.1 Dehalococcoidia bacterium
ACACCGATTTCTGATAGCTACGGGAGGCTCGACAGCCCCGTGCCGGTTGGCGAGACTGCTGTCGCCTCAGACGGGATGGCGATCACTGTCGCATCCGCTAATATGGACGCGAATGCGGAATTCGCATCACTCCCGCAGCCTGGGAACAAGTATATTCTTGTCAGTGTGCGCGTTGAGGACACAGCCGGTAGATGGGATGAACTATGGGAGTCGAGGACCACGTACTTTGGAATCGCGCTATCTTCGAGCCTGCTAAGGAATATACCCAACCCTTACAATCCGAACCCGGCTATGTGCGGTCGGGCCAGGGTACCCGACAAGTTTGGAGGCAGCGCCTTCGGAGGAATGGAGATCGAAGGCAACCTTTGTTTCCAGGTACCGGTGGAAGAGACTGAGATGTCCATCTTCTATTTGCCGTCTGACAGCGCATCCGGCGCTCCGCCCCCACCCGATTTACACGCGCCATACGCCCCGGATGTCCTAGATCCCTACATACTCGGATATTGGGCATTACCCAAAGACCCGAAAGGATGGACAGATTGAGAATCGGCATTGACGTTGGCGGCACTTTCACTGATCTGGTCGCGATGGACGAAGGATACGCGACGCCCGTCGTGTTCAAGACCCCGACCACCCCCGCTGATCCTTCGAACGGCGTGCTCAGAGGTATCGGGGGGCTGGCTTCATCGATGGGATTAGAGGTCCATGAGCTGCTGGAAGGCACGCAAGTGATCATCCATGGGACCACCGTGGCCACCAACACGCTCGTGGAGCGAAAGGGAGCCAAGGTAGGGCTGGTCACTACGGAGGGGTTCCGGGACCTGCTTGAGATCAGGGAAGGCCTCAAAGAGGACAGGTACAACCTCCGAATGGACCAGGTCGAGCCGCTGGCGCCAAGGTATCTCAGGGTCGGAGTGGGGGAGCGTGTGGACTCCAGCGGCAGTATTCGGCGCGAGCTGGACGTCGAGGGGCTGAAGCGCCAGATCGAGTACCTGAAGTCCGAGGGAGTGGACTCGGTGGCGATCTGCTTCCTGTTCTCATTCCTGAACCCCGATCACGAAAGGGAAGCGGAGAGAGTCGTTCGTCAAATTCTGCCTGACGCGTACGTGTCTGCATCACACGTCATTTTGCCGCAGATCAAGGAGTTCGACCGGCTATCGACCACGGCGCTGAACGCCTACGTGGGGCCGTCACTGTCGAGCTACATGGAGCGCCTCGAAAATCGGATTTCCGAGGCGGGCGGTGAAGCGCCTCTGTTCGTGATCCAGTCCAATGGCGGCATAGCTCCGGTCGCGGACAGCTCCGAGCAGGCGGTAAGGTCCATACTCTCCGGTCCGGCAGGAGGCGCCGCAGGTGCGGCGTACGTAGCCCACCAGCTGGGCGAGGAGCGAGTCATCGCGCTCGACATGGGCGGGACGAGCACTGATATTACGCTGATCGAAGACGGCAGGCCGCACGTCGCAAGCGAGAAATTCGAGTCTGGCTGGAAGATCGCGGTCCCTACCGTCGATATTCATACGCTTGGAGCGGGTGGCGGCAGCATCGCTCGGGTGGACGAAGGCGGCGTGCTCCGGGTCGGCCCCACGAGCGCCGGCGCAGATCCCGGGCCTGCGTGTTACGGCCGGGGCGGTACACAGCCAACCGTAACGGATGCCGCGCTGGTTCTCGGTCTGCTCGACACTGAGAGATTCCTGGGCGGCGCAGTTGCGCTGGACATCGGGCTGGCGACGGAAGCGATCCGCAGCCTCATCGCTGAGCCACTTGGTATGGATGTGGCGGCGGCGGCAGAAGGGATTCTCAGGGTTGTATCGAGCTCCATAGCCGAGGGGGTCCGACTTGCGTCGGTGAGCAAAGGACTCGACCCCCGTGAGTTCACGCTGATGGGCTTTGGAGGAGCTGCCGGGCTTGTCGCGACGAGAGTCGCCCGGGAGATCGGAATTGGCCGTGTGCTGATTCCGCCAGCCGGGCCGGTGCTGTCGGCGTTCGGAATGATGGCGTCCGACCTGAAGTACGACTTGGCGTTGTCTTATCCATCGAGCCTCAGCAAAGTGGACTTGGACGGACTGCGCTCTGCGTTCGAGTCTTTGGTTGAAGAGGGACGTGATCGGATCCGCTCAGCAGGGGCTGACGACGCTGATATAGCCGTCGATCTCGCCGCTGACATGCGCTACCTGGACCAGATCTACGAGGTGACCGTTGCAGTTCCTGACCTCGGCCTGCCTGACGAGGAGCTGCGCGAGCGCTGGGCAGAGAACATGCACGAGCGATTCGAGCGGCTGTACGCCTATCGTCAGCAGGAGCAGGACATCAGGATCGTCACACTGAGAGCAAGCGCGGTGGGGCGTCTTCCATCAGCAGGCGACGCAGGCAATCAAGCAATCAAAAACCAAAATACGATGGATAGTTGCGCTTCTGAGGATGATGGCGGAGTGGGTGGCCAAGATGGGACAGTCACAAATGGCCCTGCGGTAATCAACTCAGACTACAACACCGTAGTGGTTGGCGAAGGCTGCTCCGCGAGCTTCGACTCACACGGAATTCTGCACATCGACGTCGCGGGAGCCG
>JAAXHZ010000023.1 GCA_012270625.1 Dehalococcoidia bacterium
ATCTCCAGCACGAAGTCAGGCGGCTTTCCCTGCTCGGATATGACGTAGGCGTTTCTGCGGTAGTATGCCGCCGGGTCCACGTCGAATGCGATGAGCAGGTCTGGGAACTTCACTCCGGTCATGTTTCGGGTCAGTGTGGGGCTGATGTAGTGTTCGCCTGCGACGAGGGTGGTGTCTGTGTTGCCGAGGTGCTGGATGAGATGATGAGTGCTGCCGGTGATGGAGAGGTGGTCGAAGCTGGTCATCTCCTCGGGCTTTCGTTCAGGAGGGTCTGGGAATCGGAATTCTCTGTGTGCTTGTGTGGTCTTTGCTGTGGTCATATCGCACCTCGTATGGATGGCGATTATGCCTAGGTTCTGGCGGGATGACTGGGATCGATCGGATCCGGCGGTCCTGTTGGAACTTGATTATACCTCACGGGCATTCGGACAGGTCTTCGTCCGAACGATCTCTTCTACGGGCAGTTGGGGTGGAGGACGATGTTGTCGATGAGTCTCACTTTGCCGATGTGAACGGCCAGGGATACGAGCGCGGGGCGGTCGATGGTGGTTAGCTCCTGGAGGGTATCGGCGTCGGCGATCGATACGTAGTCTATGGACGCGGTCGGCTCGGCGTTCAGGACGAGCAGCATCTGACTGCGGATGGTGTTGGCGTCGCGGATGCCCTCTGAGCACAGGATCTCGGAAAGTCTGAGCGCTCTGTACAGGGACAGCGCCGACTGTCGATCTTCGGGGGTGAGGTAGGCGTTTCGGCTCGACAGCGCGAGGCCATCGGGGTCTCGGACAGTTGGCATGACCACGACGTTGGCTCCGAGATTCAGATCGGCGTTTAGGCGCTTGACCACCAGGCACTGTTGAGCGTCCTTCTGCCCGAAATAGACGTTGTCCGGTCTGACGATGGTCAGCAGCTTGCACACGACGGTTGCTACTCCGGCGAAGTGGCCGGGGCGATGCTCGCCCTCCAGCACTTGGGCGATGGCCCCGACGCCGATGCTCGTGTCGAAGCCGGGCGGGTACACTTCGGAAGCCGGTGGTGCGAACACGAGGTCCACACCCTCAAGACGGAGCTTTTCGAGATCGCCCTCCATGTCTCGCGGGTATGTGGAGAGGTCTTCGTTCTCGCCGAACTGGGTGGGGTTGACAAAGATGCTGACAGCCGCGGTGGCGCTGTCCGAGCGAGCTCGTCTCACGAGGGACAGGTGCCCCTCGTGGAGGTATCCCATCGTGGGAACGAGCCCAAGGGGTCTGGGGCAGGAGCGCTCGACGGCCCTGAAGTCGGCTACTGTTTCGATTACTTGCATATGAAGGTATCGGCTGCTGAGGTGGTTGGATGCGCAGCGCCCATTATAAGGGAAGCGGGATGGTGAGGGGCCTCCGATGTCGATGACATTCTGCGAAAGAGGCACATGAACTGACATATAGGCATATATGATTGCATATGTGAGTTATTCACTTGTATTTTGAGTATATATCGCTGGTATAACGCGCCGCTTGTCGAATGTAACAATGGATAATATAATGGCGGTTGTATGCGCCCCAAATTGGGGGTGGGTCTGACGTCCGTTCCGCATCCACACAGCACGAATCCTGTCGAGTTCCACCTATGACTACTAGCAAGCGCGACTACTACGATGTACTGGGCATATCGAGAGACGCCTCCGAGGAGGACGTCAAGAAGGCCTTCCGAAAGCTGGCGCTGGAGTTCCACCCCGACCGCAACCGGAGCGAGGGCGCGGAGGAGCGGTTCAAAGAGGTCAACGAGGCATACCAGGTGCTTTCGGACGCGAAGAAGCGGGCTGACTACGACCGCTTCGGTCATGCGGCGGTTGGATCGAACGGCGGCAGGGGATTCGACGGCTACGAGAACTTCGGCGGATTCGGGGACATATTCGACGCGTTCTTTGGCAGTGGGTTTGGAAGTCAGACACGAGCGTCGGCGAATGCACCCCGGCGGGGGAACGATCTTCAGACCCGGCTGACCATCACGTTCGAGGAGGCAGTCTTCGGTGTCGAGAAGGACATCGACATCCAGCGTGTTGACATCTGCGACCGGTGCCATGGGTCTCGCAGCGAGCCTGACTCCCACAAGGCGATGTGTAACAACTGCAACGGCTCCGGCCAAGTGCGGCGCTCACACCAGGGATTCTTCGGTCAGTTCGTCCAGGTGACGACGTGCAGCGTCTGCAATGGAGAGGGGAACATAATCTCGGATCCCTGTAAGCAGTGCAGGGGCGCAGGCAGGGAGCGTCGCCAGAGAAGGCTTGCGGTCACCATACCCGCCGGGATAGACGACGGGACCCAGATCAGGCTCAACAGAGAGGGTGAGGCCGGACTGAACGGTGGAAGTCCCGGCGACCTGTACGTGCTGCTGGACATACTAGAGCACGAGACGTTCCAGAGAGTGGGTAACGATATCCACCTTTCTATTCCAGTCAGCGTACCTCAGGCGACTCTCGGCGCGACTCTCGAAGTGGCCACGCTGGATGGGGGTCAGAAGATCTCAATTCCCGCGGGCACCCAGCCCGGCGACCACATTACGCTCAGAAACAAGGGTGTGCCCCACCTGCGCAGCAATCGGCGCGGCGACCAGATCATCACCGTTCAGGTCGAGATACCGAAATCTCTCACCGAGGAGCAGAGGCGGCTGTTCGCCGCACTGTCCGAGTCCATGGGGGATGAAGGCGTCGGGGTCAAGGGCCTCTTCGACAAGGTCAAGGACGTCTTGACGGGCGATTGATGCCGGACGAATGGCTCGAGCTGAGCATCGAGACTCCGCCCGAGTACGTGGAGCCTCTGACCGAGATCTTCCATCGCTACGGAGAGGGTGGAGTTGCCGTCGAGCAGCCGGGGGGATTCAACCCGGACGAGGACGAGAGTTCGCCCACGCCCGATCGGGTCGTCGTAAAGACCTACCTTCCAGACGATCCCACGACCGATCATCGACGCGCCCAGATAGACGTCGGAGTCCGCCTGGTCGCCCACCTTGCGCCTCTGACCGAGCTTCGAGAGCGGCGCGTTAGTCAGAGCGAATGGCAGAATAGCTGGAAGGAGTTCTTCCACGTTCTTCGCGTCGGCGAGAGAATTGTGGTCTGTCCGACCTGGCGTGAGTACGAGGCGAAGCCCGATGAGGTCGTCGTGCATCTCGACCCGGGCATGGCATTCGGGACGGGCCATCATCCGACGACTCGCATGTGCCTGGAGTTTATCGAGCAGACCATTGCTCCAGGCGACCGTGTGCTGGATCTGGGCTGTGGGTCGGGGATACTCTCCATTGCCGCGGTCAAGTTGGGCGCTGGACGAGTGGTCGGGTTGGAGATCGATCCTATCGCGGTCAAGGCGGGCCGTGCGAACGTGGATCTGAATCGCGCATCCGGCTCAATCGAGATGGTGCACGGCACGCTGCCGAGTCCGAGAGCGCCGTCGGGATCGTTTGACTACGTGGTGGCAAACATATCGGCGCGCGTCGTCACTGATTTGGCTGCCCATCTTGTCGAGTGTATGGCTCCCGGTGGACGTCTGCTCGTATCCGGAGTCATCGAGAAGCACCTTGACGGAGTGGCAGACGCTCTCGCGGCTGAGGGTGTGACGATCGAACGACAGGAGATCGATGGCGACTGGGTTGCGCTGCTGGCGGCAGCTTAAAGCTGCACACGTAAGAGAGACGAAGGGTTGGCCTCAAGGGGAGAGTGGGCATAGGGACGGCGTACATGGCAGGGAAGACCAGACGCAATCAGCATAAGAAACAGCAGCGCGCGCTGCGTAAGAGAACCCAGCGCAAGCAGAAGATGGCACGTCGGCAGGCGCAGGAGTCCGTCCGAGAGACGCCCACGCGGATACTGCGTCGCGCGCGGGAGATGCCGATCGAAGGCGCGTGGGCGCAGGAGGGCTGGCAGGATCTCGGCGCGGCTCAAGTCGTATTGGCACGGACCAATTCAAGCGACAACATAGTATTCGGTCAGTACGTGGTGGACTTTATGTGTACGGGTGTCAAGGACACCGCGTTCGCTACCAGCACGTCGCCCGAAGTGTTCGACAACGAGGTTATTCCTCGACTGTATGGAGGTGTCCCGCCAATCTCCATCGATGTCGCTCTGGCGCACGAGATAGTGTGGGGGTCTGTCGAATACGCTGAGACGCTGGGTCTCAGACCGTCGAGCGCATTCAGGCAGTCGCAGCGGATACTCGAAGCGTCGGACGCTCTTACGAGGCCCGGGGTGGTCAGGTTTGGATACCAGGGGAGGCCGGCGTACGTTCCGGCTCCGCAAGACAACCAGGTGGCAATCATCTCTCGGCTGATCGATAGTGTCGGCTTGGGCAACTTCTACTACATCCCACAGGGTGACATCCCAGATGAGGTGCTCGACCTGATGCAGATCGAGCAGGGTGAGGTCGACGAGGCTGAGGCGCCGCTGTGGACGCCTGAGGGTCAGCGGACTCAGGGCAGCATAGAGTCGGACTCGGGGCTGTGGACGCCCGGTGAGCAGCCTGCCTCTGAGCAGTCCGACGCGCCTGCGCTGTGGACGCCGGGGAGGGAGTAGCGGGTTGGCTGGCAACAGTTGAGATCGCCTGCTATCTGATGGGCTGACAACAGATCATTGCGACGCCGAAGTTAGAAAACCGATGCCCGACACTATGAACCATCCGCCCATGACCAGCAGGAATAGCCCGCAGACGACGATGAGCACACGGTAGGCCAGTGGCGACATTAGCCTTCGACCGGTAACAATGGCCGCCGCTACCGCCGTGTACCAGACGAAGTCGGCGAGGATGTGACCGACATAGAATGAGATGAGGCCCGGCTGGCCCAGGTTCCGCGCCCACACGAGGTACCCCAGCCCGATCGTGGCCCACCAGAGGCTCCAGTATGGGTTGGACAGCGTAACCACAGCGCCGAACAACACGGTTCGGGATCGACTGCCACCGGAGTCTGAGCTATCCGTGTTAGCTGACATGGAAGGTGGTGCGTGCCGTGCCGGATGGCGTGCCATACCCCAGCCCATCCAGAGTAGAAAAAGGCCTCCGGCGGTCCCAATTATGAATCCTGGGATAGGAGAAGTGAGGAATGCCGCGACCCCTACGCTTAGAGCAACGACTATGAGCAGCTCCAGAAGTGAGTGGCCTACGATCGACAGGGGGCCGGCCCAGAAGCCGATTCGTACCGCTTCCCGGATGTTGAATGCCAGCAGTGGACCCGGTGTGACAGTGCCGGAGAATCCTACACCGAAACTCGTGACGAAGATCAGCAGGAGCGATTCAGGCGGGGTCACCTACTCAGACCTGGGCTCACGGCCCATTAGGTTCTGGACCGCCTGTGATACCGATACGCCGCCGAACATGATGCTGTAGGTGGCCTGGGCAATAGGCATCTCTACGCCGAGAGTCGCGGCGAGATCGAGAGCGGCGCGGGTTGTGTCCACTCCCTCGGCGACGCTCTGCATCTTGGAGCGTATCTGATCGAGCGACTTGCCGGCCGCTATCTGTGTTCCGACGTAGTGGTTTCTGCTCAGAGCGCTCATACATGTCGCAACTAGGTCACCCATACCTGCCAACCCCGCGAACGTGGCTGGGTTGGCTCCTGCGGCGACGCCGAGTCGCGCGATCTCCGCGAGTCCGCGGGTGATTATCGTGGCCTTGGAGTTGTCTCCGAATCCCATGCCGTCGCAGATGCCCGCGCCCAGTGCGATGATGTTCTTGAGCGCGCCGCATAGCTCGACGCCGATGAGGTCGTCGTTGGTATAGACGCGAAAGACCGACGAGTTGATGATGCTCTGGGCTTCAGCAGCCGCGTTGGCGTCGGCCGAAGCGATCACAGTAGAAGCAGGCATGGAGCTGACGATCTCGCGAGCGAGATTGGGGCCTGACAGGGCACAGACGCCGTGGGCTATCGACGGTATCTCTTCGTCCAGCACCTGGCTCATTCGCTTGCCACTGGACAGCTCCAGACCCTTGACGGCGCTGACGACAATTGTGTCGTTTGGAATAGCATGTGCGACAGCGCTGGCGTTGGCTCTCAGCGTCTGGGATGGGACGGCGAATATGGTGAGGTCCGCGGAATCATGGGCCTGTACAGGATCGGCGAGCGCGTGCATCGAGTTTGGGAACGGGACACCAGGGACGAACCGGGAATTCTCCCTAGCCGCTTCGAGACCGGCAGCCTCTGTCTCTGTGCGGGCGAGCAGCCGGACATCGTGTCCCCGTCTTGCGAGGATGATGCCGAGCGTCGTTCCCCAGCTTGTGGCACCGATGGCTGTGACAATGGCCATTCAGCGGACCTCCGGGGGCATTCGTTTTCATCTCTGAGGGCTGCGGTATGGTGGATAGTTCTTTGGCTAAGCGTAGTTTCTAGCTGCAACGAGCCGCATCTATACTCGCCATGACATTCTGAGCCGCCTCTACTGAGCTCTGCACAGCACTGAGCACGACCTTCGCGAGTGCAATTAGAGCTTGCAGTGGCATCGTCAATATATCGACGACGGCCGCCTCCACATCGCTGGTGACTTCCTTCGCTTTGTCAATCAACCCGGCCAGTCCAGTTCTCGCCTCTCCAACCTCTTCATCAGAACCTATCGTCGTCAAGAAACTCTCGGCGTTGGTCAACCAGTCCTGGAGCTGAGTCAGCAGCCTGGATCCGGTCTCCGCCAACGTCTGTGCTGGACCTAAAACTGCGCAGACATCTTCCCAAGGGATCATCACGTTGACAGCCACGACTCCTATCGCAGCAGCCAGTACGAATCCCCCGACAGCGCCCAGCCCTAACCATAAGGGCCTGTTCACTTTCACCAGACTTTCGGCATTGGTGTTTGCGCGCCTGTCTTGTTGGTTGTTTCTCATTCCCAGGCCTCAAAGGTCGATTGATGTATAAGTTGGGTGTGGCAAACTGACGCTGCCTACCAATCAGTCGCACACGGGTTACTTAGGTCGTGTGTACTCATCAGGAACGAACATGCTGCGTCCGGGTCCATGCAACGCCAGATCGGACAGATCGGGCAATGGTTTCGGAGTTTGATCGTCGGCGTCCAGGGGTATCCAACGTCCGGTGAAGAGCTGTGGGTAATATCGAGCACAATCCGATACATCTCTGAACGCCGCACCAAGTCCCCACCATCGAAGCGTTCCGTCGGCTTCCGCTGTTCTCACAGCTTCGTCGTCGTAATTGCTCGTGGGAGGATAGGGGAAGTCGAGTATCCTTTCCAGTTCAGGGTTGTTCCTGAGCCGTCGGATAATCTCATGAGGTCGCTCCGGCAGTGTGAGGAGTTCACGGCCCGGTATGTCTATCCAGTTCATCAGTCTTACGTACTGGTTGACGGCCGTCCGTGGCGCGATGACGTCACCTTTCGGTCTCGCCTCCGCATCACGTATATGGCTGCCCATCCTGGCGTTGAACTCGTCGGCTGCCCGGTCCAAGTCCGACCAACACTCTGATCTGTACTGCTCGTTACGCTTGACAGCGTTCGACACCGACAGAGGTTCCGACCAGTAGTCCTTGCACCACTTGGATTTATCTTCAAGGTAGAACGGGTCTGCCCATGTACGACCCAGATCTTGGCCCCACAGCGCCCGCTCTATGTCAGACATGCGGGCTGGGTCGAGTGTCGCGAATCGGGCGTATTTGATGCCGTCAAGTCTGTCCATCGCCCAGTAGTCGCATCGAACGAGATCGTCACGGCTCCTGAGTCTCGCAGTTGCGGTCGCCTCCGGAGCCGGAACCACAGTTGGAGTTGGAGTTGGGGTCGGAGTCACGGTTGGCTCTGGCGGAGGCTCAACTATGGGTGTCGGTCCCAGGGCGACCAGCGGCGTAGAGGTCACTGCTGGAGGTACAGTGGTTGGCTCACTCGAAAGGAGTGGTGCAGGTGTAGGCGCTGGTTGAGGCGTAGCTGGGGCCTGACGCATTGCCGTGAGTGGTTCTGGTGTCGGAGCTGGCTTCGCAGTGGGGGCGGGCGCTGGTTGTACCGGCTGCCGTCCGACAGTCTCGGACGTTGGCTCGCTTCCGCATGAGACTCCAGACAGGGCCAGAGACGCAGTCAGGACGACCATGGCCGCGACAGCCAGCCACCGCGCTCTTAGTGCAGACCGAACGGACAACCTGCTTCTCACCTTGGAAGGGTAGATATGGGGTTAAGAGGAAGAGAACCCTGACATAGGTCAGCCTCTAATACTCTAACGATGCCCTAGACCCTTCCCAGCTGACTAGGTGGTTGCGGTCTTGATTGTTCTGTGTTTTCCGGTCAACGTCCGGCAGTCATGCAGATCCAAGCGATAGAGATTTACGCCTCTCTCATCGAAGAGCCTGTCCCA
>JAAXHZ010000024.1:0-1652 GCA_012270625.1 Dehalococcoidia bacterium
TCACACCGCCTATGGGACGGTTACATACCCGGCTCTAAATTGACACTGTAGGCAGATTAGTCATATAATTAGCTAAATACTTCCTGAAAGAGGCAGTCATGCTGACAGTCAACGTTCACGAGGCCAAGACGCATCTGTCTCGTCTGTTGGCACACGTAGAGGCAGGGGATGAGGTGATCATAGCGCGCAATGGGAAGCCGGTCGCGCAACTGGTACGTTGCAAATCTGAAGGCAAGCGAGAACCAGGATCTATGGCCGGACTCTTTGAGGTCCCCGACAGCTTCTTCGATCCGCTTCCAGAAGAGGAATTGGCCGCCTGGGAGGGACAGTAGTGCGGCTGCTGCTCGACACACATGCGTTTCTCTGGTGGCTAATTGACAGCCCGCGACTATCCGACTCCGCGCGGCAGGCTATTGCCATCGAAACTAATGAGGTCCTGGTCAGCGCTGCCACTGCTTGGGAGATCGCCACCAAGCGCCGGCTTGGAAAACTTCCGGGTGTCGAACCGGTGGCGCTGGATATCGCAGGAACCATCGCAAGCCAGAACTTTGTGCAGCTGCCCATCACCGTGACTGACGCGGCGCGCGCTGGTGCCCTGCCAGGTCCCCAACGTGACCCGTTCGACAGGATGCTCGTCGCTCAAGCGCTGTCGGGCAACCTGGCGCTCGTGTCAATCGACTCGGCCATGGACCAGTACGGCGTTCGACGCCTCTGGTGATCCGGCACGTTAATGGTGGCGCATAGCAAGGCTGGCTGAAGATGAGTACGTAATTCTTAGTCGGGAATCAGCGAAACAGCCGGGAGGTGTGAGGGTATGGCCAGAGCTGCTCGATCAGAGAGAGTTCCGCTGAAAATGCGGGCGAAGTTCGATGAAATCGTGGCTCTCACCGATAAGTTCTGCGATGGGCGCCTGAACGATGAGTACCGCCAGCTGGTGCGTGAAGCGACTGCGGCCCTGTGTAGAAAGCGTCCATCCCCCCTGACGAGAGGGCGAATCGACATCTGGGCGTGCGGGATAGTGATGGCGATAGGATCAGTGAACTTTCTGTACGATAAAAGTCAGGATCCGTACCTCAGCTCTGCCGAAGTGTGTGACGCATTCGGCGTCAAACAGAGCACGGCGAGCAACAAGTCCAGAACCGTCCGCGACGCGCTCGGCATGAGTCAGTTTGACCCAGATTGGTGTTTACCAAGTATGATCGACATGAACCCCATAGCATGGTTGATCCAAGTGGACGGTCTGTTTGTGGACGCTCGCTATTTGCCCAGGGAGATACAGGAGATCGCCTTCGAGAAGGGGTTCATCCCATACATCCCTGGCGAGCAATAGGCCACACGCCACCAGCTTTCGCGATGGAGCTGCCTACGGGCTGCTCTTTCTTATCTGTCCAGATGATGCCATTACCCTCGCAACTATGCGGTCAACGTATGGGATTGCCTCGCTTTCCATCTTGAGTATGTGCTCCACCCCATCTGGATTCCAGCCTTTGCCGGAATAACGATTGCGTGGGTAGAGCCGATCATCGGTTGTCTGTCAGCGCCTTCGTCACCACCGCCGGCGACATCGGCAGCTCGGTGAGCCTAACACCCGTAGCGTCGTAGATCGCGTTGGCTATCGCCGCCATAGGCGGCACGATCGACACCTCGCCTAC
>JAAXHZ010000024.1:1660-6456 GCA_012270625.1 Dehalococcoidia bacterium
AAAGTCGAGTTCTCCATCGTGCCGTCCTGGCCGAAGTAGTACTCCTCGTTGAGCGCCCAGCCGATGCCCTGCACCGCGCCGCCCTGGATCTGACCCTCGACGTAGCTGGGATGTATGGCCTTGCCGGCATCCTGCAGCGCCGTGAATCGGAGTATCTCGACCTTGCCCGTCTCGGCATCGACCTCTACGTCCACGACATGCAGCGCGAAGGCGTTGCCAACACCTCCGGGGTTCACGGTCGCCCTGCCGACGATCGGGCCTCCCGTGCCGTTAAGCTGTGCAGCGAGATCCTTGAAGCTCATGCTCAGCTCCGTGTCCTGACGGTGCCTTAATGTGGCATCTTCATACTCTACGTCGTCGGAATCCACGTCCCAGATGCGCGCCGCCCTTTCGATCAGCTGCGACTTCGCGTCCTGGGCGGCTTCGTAGCAGGCGCGACCCATTTTGAACGTGACTCCGCTGCCGCCCGCGCCTGAGCTGTAGCCGATCGAGTCGGTATCGACGATGGCCGGGCGCACGTCATCGACAGGAATCTGCAGCACCTCTGCCACGTGCATGGCCATGGCCGCCCTGCTGCCGCCTATGTCCGGGGAGCCTTCGATCAGGCTGACCGTGCCATCCGGGTTGATCGACGCGACCGCCGACGCCGGACCCGATCCATTGAACCACGCGCCTCCGGCGACACCACGCCCACGCAGCTTGCCGTCGAGCTCGGACTGAACATGGGGGTGCTCACGTGCCGCTTCCAATATCTCCTGATTCCCGATTCGTTGGAATCTGGGACCGGCCACCTGCCGCGTGCCCTCTTTCGAGGTGTTGATGAGACGAAACTCTATGGGATCGATGTCGAGCTTTCGGGCGAGCTCGTCGATGACTTGCTCTGCGGCGAAGGCCGCGGCCGGAGACCCTGGTGCCCGATAAGCAGCCGACTTCTGCTTGTTCACCAGCACGTCCACACCTTCGACCAGTGCGTTCGGGATGTTGTACGGAGCAAACATGGTCCTGCATCCCGAAGCGACCGGCGATCCCGGGAACGCGCCAGCCTCATAGGTGAGATGTGCCTCCGCCGCCGTTATCTCACCCGCCGCGGTTGCGCCCATCTTGACCGTGATGTAAGTGCCCGAAGTGGGGCCGCTGCCTACGAACACCTCCTCGCGCGTCATGACGATCTTCACAGGCTGACCTGTCTTCTGGGAGAGCTTGGCCGCCAGCGGCTCCAGGTACACCCCACCCTGACCTTTACCTCCGAACCCGCCGCCGATCTCCATCGGCACCACCTTCACCCTCGAAACCGGAATATCGAGTATGCGAGAGGTGTGGTCACGGACAGCAAAATGTCCCTGGCTGCTGCACCAGACAGTCACATAGCCATCGCTTCCCCAATATGCCGTGGCGGCGTGTGGCTCGATATACCCTTGGTGAACGGCCTGAGTGCGGAACTCGCGTTCCGCTACGACGTCCGCCTGCTCGAAACCGGATTCTATGTCTCCGAGGCTGAACTCGAACCTATTGGCCAAGTTGGTCTGTGCGTCAGAGTCACCCCATGCGCCCGCGCGGAGTGTGGCGCTGTGCATTGTGAGGAGACGTTCGTGAAGGATTGGCGCGTCCGCTTCCAAGGCGCTGTCAGCGTCCAGCACGTGGGGCAGCGCCTCGAAGTCCACGTCGATCAGGTCGAGCGCGCGCTCAGCGGTGGCGGAGTCGATCGCCGCGACTGCTGCCACGACGTGTCCCCTGTAAAGCGCCTTCTCGCGAGCGATGACATTCCGGCTGTAGAAGCCGTAGTTGACCATCGCGCCTTCTGCCTGGTCGGTAAACTCTGCCGATACCTCAGGCATGTCGGCGGCCGTTACAACGGCCTTGACGCCGGGAAGCGCAAGCGCTCGACTGGCATCTATCGACAGGATGCGCGCGTGTGCGTGAGGACTTCTCAACAGCTTGCCGTGAAGCATTCCCGGCAGATGCACGTCCGCGCTGTACCGCGCGCGCCCTGTCACTTTGTCGAGGCCGTCCGGGCGGACAGGTCGTGAGCCTATAGTGTCGAAGTCCTCGTTGCTCAGCACAAGGTTTGGTTCATAAGTCTGGGTCGCCATGAGTCGCCTCCGTGGCACGGCTGTACGTATATCTTCAGATCGTAATGTATCATGGGTGAGGGACTGGTGTTTAGTGATTAGCCGGGGAGAAGAACATTCACATGCCAACCGTCAGCGCGATAAACCTTTCGCCGGTGAAGTCACTTGGTCTGCTGAGCACGGATCGTGCCGACATATCAAACAGGGGGATAGAAGGAGACAGACGATTCGTCGTTCTCGACGCCTCCGGAAGAGTCGTGACTCAGCGCCAGCTGGGCAAACTCACGCGCGTAACCGCTGAGTACTCCAGTGCCGACAACGTGCTCAAGATGACATTTCCCGACGGTCGCGTGGTCGAAGGCCATCCCAACCCGGTAGAGTCCACCGCGACGGTGCTATGGGGGCGCGTGGTTGAGGGCAGCCTCATAGGCGGAGCTTGGTCTGAAGCGTTGTCCGAGTTCTGCGGTGTCGAGCTAAGGCTGTTAGAGTCGGTCAAAGCCGGAGTGTGCTTCGACGAGTACCCTGTGTCGATCATATCCCAGGCGTCGATCGACTATCTGACGGGATTGACCGGCGGCACGAAGTCGTTCGAGGCCGAACGATTCAGACCCACGCTGCTGCTGGACGGATGCGACCCGCACGAGGAGGACACATGGCTCGGCAAGGGAGTCCGCATCGGTGAACGACTCAGGCTGCGACTCATATCTCGTGACCCCAGGTGCGCGATCACGACACTAGACCCGGCCACCGGCGCGCGCGACTTCGACACCCTTCGGCTGATCCTCAGCTACCGGCCAAGCGTGCGCGCAGCCTACTTCGGTGTGTACGGCATCGTCGAGTCTCCCGGAATGGTGGCCCTCGGTGACGAGGTCTCTCTGACTGCGTAGCTCGCTGCGGCCCGCCGGAGCCAGCAAGTCGAACGACCTTGGAGACTTAACGCCAGCCTCGTTTGACGTGACTCGAACCCCTCCGCTACATTCCATCAGCTGCAAGACTCATACGGAGGCACACTGCATGACCACCCAGGCTGACGAATTTCGGCGAGTACATTCGTACCTCCAGGCGCAGGGCGAGAGGTACACGTTCTCAGAGCTTTGGGCGCGTTTGATCAGGGCGCGTGTCTCGGTCATGGACTCAATCGAAGGCGTTACCCAAGAGCAGGCAGAGTTCAGGCCCGACCCCGACGAATGGAGCATCTCTGAGGTGGTCCACCACCTGCTGACCAGCTCCGAAAGGGTAGCTGAGACTGTGGATGCCTTGTCACGAGGCGAGTCGATCAGCCCCGGACGAATAGACCCGCCGCGAGAAGAGACCACCCAGACCATCGGTGAGCTCGCCGCGAAGCTGCGCGAGGACTCGATAGCGTGGACCGCGCTCACTCAACGGCTTCCTGATGCGCCTCCGACCGAGCCGACTGCCCCCCACACGATGTTCGGCGAGCTTCACGCCCGGGCGTGGTACCTGTTCCAGCGTGTACACGACCTCGACCATGCGGGCCAGATCGCGAAGAACAAGCAGTCAACGCGATACCCGGGTACCGAGTCTCAATCATGAAGATCGCCGTAAACGTAACATCGGACACCACCGGAGACTGGGGAAGCGCCATCTCATTCGCGCTCGAAGCCGAGCGGTTGGGCGCCGAATCGATCTGGTCAGGTGAGTCCTGGGGATTCGACGCCATAACACCTCTCGCTTACCTATCGGCAGGAACCACACAGATCGGACTGGGCACAGGCATCGTCCAGATCGGCAGCCGATCTCCCGCAAACCTCGCGATGACGGCGATGTCCATGCAGTCCCTGTCCGGCGGACGGTTCCGGCTCGGACTCGGCACGAGCGGGCCACAGGTAATCGAGGGTTGGCACGGAGTCCCTTTCTCACGCCCCATTTCGCGCACACGCGAGATAATCGAGATCGTTAGGATGGTAACCGCCGGCGAAAGGGTTGCCTACGATGGCGACGAGTACCAGCTGCCCATGCCCGGCGGAGAGGGACGTTCCATAAGGTCCAGCGCCGAGCCTGTTCATGTCCCGATCTACGTCGCCGCCCTGGGTCCACGAAACCTGGAGCTTACGGGAGAGCTTGCTGATGGCTGGATCGGCGGCTCATTCATACCGGAGACGGCTGAGGTATTCCTGAAACACCTCAGGGCCGGAGCAGAAAGGGCCGGCAGAAATCTCCGTGACCTCGATCTGCAGATTCCACTGTCGGTCGAATTCACCCACGACGTTGAAGAAGCCGGCAAGAGACACGCCCGCGGATACGGCTTCACCTTCGGAGCGATGGGATCTCTCAGGAACAACTTTTACAAGAACGCCTTCGCGCGGCAAGGCTTCGAAGAAGACGTAAACGAGGTACAACGCCTCTGGATGGCGCGCGAGCGCGAGAAGGCACGTGACAGGGTTCCCGTCGAGCTGGCAATGAAAGCCAACCTGATCGGCACGCCCAAGATGATCTCCGAGCGTCTGAAGGTCTATCGCGACGCCGGGATAACGATGTTGCGATTGGGTCTATCGGGAGTTGACACAGCAGAGAAGCTGGAGACACTGGGGCAGGTTATGGACCTGGTTCAGACGATGAGAGGTCAGGAATAGAGAACTCAAACCTCAACCAACAGACCCCTCTCCCTCAGAGCCTGCCCCGTACTCGATACAGGAGCTTACAGGGGTAGGTAAACATGCACAACCCAGCATGAGTACCAGTCAGCAGACTCCCTCTCCCTCAGGG
>JAAXHZ010000025.1 GCA_012270625.1 Dehalococcoidia bacterium
GCCGGCATGTCGGTGCTGTACGATGACCGCCACGAGTCACCGGGCGTGAAGTTCAAGGACGCCGACCTGATCGGACTGCCCGTGCGCGTGGTGGTGAGCAGGCGCAACGTCAACCAGGGAGTGGCCGAGGTCAAGCGGCGCAGCTCGTCAGACCCGTTCACCGTCCCAATGGACGAGGCCCTGAGCGCGGTCCAGTCTCTTCTGGAGTCCTAGGCAGTGTTGACATTTCCGACATGAGCGTCATCCACACACCATCTGCACACAGGATTTCCCCTCTCTCTTGAGGGCTAGGGTGAGGGTGAAATCCGTGCGATTAGCTCGCTCCTCGGCAGCAAAGTGAAAATGTCAACACTACCTAACAGTCCAGCAGCCTCGACTCGAAATACTCGCTTACGCGATCCGCGTAGATCTCACGGCGCTCTATGAACGCGCCGCAGTGCTCGACGCCTTCGACCACCCACAGCTCACTCCCGTCCGGGGCCGCCTCGTACACCCTCAGACCGTGCGAGGGCGGAATCCTGCCGTCGTCAGGCGTTACGATCACCATTACTGGATAGTCCAGTTTGGCCACGCCTTCCTCGGGCGCTATGGCGTTCACCTCTATGTCGTAGAGACGCTTGGCGAGAAGTACCGCGGTGGGCTTGAAGACGCGCGCCGCCCACCGCGGAAGCGGCGTCCTCAGCTCTGTCTCGTCATCTATCAGCTCGGACACCCGCGCGAACGGGCAGTCGAGCACAGCCGCGCGGATTCGAGGATCGTCTGCCGCTGCCAGCGCGGCCGACGCCGCTCCGAGTGACAGCCCCAGCACGCCGATTCTGTCCGCGCGCACTCCCCTGCCCCGCAGGTAGTCGAACGCGCCCAGCACGTCCATCCGCTCGTGCCACCCTCCCGACATCGCACCCGCTCCGGACATGCCGTGCCCTCTCAGATCAAACATCAGCGCTCCGAACCCGCGTTCGTTCAACATGCACGCCAGCTCTGTCATACCTCCACCCGTCCGCGTCGAGCTTATCCCGTGCACGAAGATGACGACGGGCATTCCGCCCCTGCCAACCAGGTACCAACCGTCCAGCGTAACATCGCCGCGCCTTGACCTGAACCTGACGTTCTCGTACTCCCGCCCATAGTCCGCGGGCGTGTCTTCGAGCTCCACGCGCTCCACCAGCGTCAACCCCGCCGCCATCCTGTACGACACCCACAAGTAAAATCCCGCGACTACTGCGAGCGCCGCTGTCAGTTTACGTACGCTTATCACCCCTGTTTACCTCTTCAGAGACGTTCCAGCCCGGCGACTGAGTATAGCACCGCAGCCGCAGAGCGCGCCGGGGCTGCCAATCCCAGAGAAAATTTCATAAGTCCCAGATACGCCACCATTGGGATGGGCCAGGCAGCGTCTCACTCCTCACTCCTCTTCACTCACTCCTCAAAAATTGCACTTATGCAATTTTCTCAATCCCACCACTCTGAGCCGTTGTGATGTACGATGTATCGACAGACGAGTCAACTGAACAGGAGCGCCAACATGACCGGAATATGGCCGGACGATACACGCTGCGTGGTGATGCTGGGGTTTGACATCGACGGCGTATCCAGCGCTATCAACCGCGATCCCGCCTCGGCAAACCTGCCGAGCTTGATGTCTATGCGCGAGTACGGACCGTCCGTAGCGACTCCGCGCATCCTGGACGCGCTGGACAGGCACGACATCCGCGCCAGCTTCTACATTCCCGGATACGTGGCGGAGACACACGAAGAGCTGGTGCGCGAGATCGTCGAACGCGGACACGAAGTCGCACACCACGGCTACATGCACGAGCCGCCCGCGACGCTCACCAGAGAGCAGGAAGCCGACGTGCTCGACCGTGGCATCGAGATACTGTCCCGTCTGACCGGCAGCCCGCCCGCCGGGTACAGGTCGCCCAGCTGGGAGCTGAGCGAGCACTCTTTGGAGCTTCTCGCCGACCGGGGCTTCACTTACGACTCCAGCCTGATGGGAGACGATGTCCCATACCTGGTGCCGGTGGACGACCGCGCGATCGTCGAGATACCCGTCCACTGGGAGCTTGACGACGCGCCCTACTTCAACTACGCGCCATCGCTCGGCGCGAGGCCCGTCATGGCCAGCCCCGCACACGTGTACGACGTCTGGTCCGCCGGATTCGAGGGAGCGTACCACTACGGGCGCGCGTTCGTGCTGACGATGCACCCTTACGTCATAGGACGCCCAGGACGGCTGCGAATGCTCGAACGGCTCATTGACTACATCCGAGGCCACGCCGGAGTCCAATTCTCCCGCGCCGTCGACGTAGCCGAGATGTGGGCGGCGAACAGGAACATCTGAACAAAAGGGTAAGCGACCGCGCGGGATGGAGAGAAGTACAAAGCTCGATCAACAGTAGTCTCGTCACTCCCGCGATGTACTGTACATGGGGATGTTGGAGTCGATGAAGATCAAGGCAGCCTTCGCCCCGCTTCGATCTCGCTGAGCATGACCTCTATATCAGCCGTTGGGAATTGGTGGCGCGAGGCATCGGCGATAGCGCGCAGCTTGGATTCAACAGTCCCGGGATGGTCGTCTCTTGCCTTGCGTAGCTCTTGGCGAACCCATTCCGCAACCGTTAATCGCTGTCTGCGGGCAGCGCCTTGAATCTCTCGGTACTCCTCCTCGTCAAGGAGGACTTGAAGTCGCTTTCGCATGATTACAGTCTAATTGACTCATAAGATATGAGTCAATGTGCATCCTCCAACTAACGAAGCTGTATCAGCTTAGTCGGCGTCGCCCTGTAGGGTCCGAGGCACCCTCTCCCTCAGGGCTGACAGGGGTAGGCAAACATGTACAAACAAGCAACCGACAGTCCCCCTCTCCCTCAGGGAGAGGGTTGGGGTGAGGGTGAAATGTTCACCCACCAAACTGGTACAGAATCCCAACTAATGTGCGTGTTGACAACCCAACCTAAAATGCAATATAAGATACATAGTATCACCAATGTCTCAACAACGTCGTAATGCACATCCAAGGTCGCTACCCTCACTGACGCTATGTTAAACAGTGTCTATCATTGATACTATATGTCAATAACCTCAATTGACTTCCAGTCGTATCCCGTCGTTCAGACGGCGATTCCTCGTCTGACTCGACGAGCCATGACGCTGCAAACGTTGCTCCTCGCCATGGGGATTGGTGAGCCGGGAATAGGCGGCGCAACGTCCCAGAATCGCGC
>JAAXHZ010000026.1 GCA_012270625.1 Dehalococcoidia bacterium
GTCCCTGAGGAGGTCCAGGGCCAGGTGGAGGAGTGGATGCGTTCGGCAGGCGGCGTGGTGGGCGACGCCGCGCTGAGCATCCTGAACAAGACGATCAGTCGAGTCACCAGCACGATTTCAATCCTGTTCGGGCTGGTGGTCGTGCCCATCCTGCTCTTCTACATGCTAAAGGACAGAGAGCGCCTCTCCGGCGACATGTACTCTGCCCTGCCTGATGGAGTTGCCAGACACACGAGAAACGCACTCGGGCTCGCTCACGAAGTCATCGGTTCGTATGTGAGGGCACAGCTCATCAGCGCCTCCATCGTCGGCGGAGGTGTATTCATAGGGCTCTTCATCCTGGACGTGGACTTCGCGATCACCCTCGGACTCCTGGCCGGGGTGCTGGGGCTCATCCCCATAGTCGGCGCAATACTCGGAGCCGTTCCGGGACTCATCGTCGTGCTGGCAACCGATCCGAGCAAGGTGATCTGGGTTGCCCTGGTGTACATAGTCGTCCAGTTCATCGAAAGCAACATCATCTCGCCCCGGATTCAGGGCAGGGCTCTCAGACTCCATCCCATTGTCATAATGGCTACCCTGGTCATAGCAAGCGACATCTTCGGACTGTGGGGAATGCTTATCGGGGTGCCTATGGTAGCGATAGCCCGGGACACGTTTACGTACTTCTACAGAGAGTGGAGCGGGGCGAACTCGGCCGCGAGCAGCGTGGAAGTCGCCGTTGAGACCGAAGCACCAGATGCTCCGGCCGAGTCTGACGAGGCCGAGAGTACCTGAAGATTATACCTGCGAAGTGGGCGGGAGAGACCCACCCAACGACGCTTTCGAAGACTGCAAACCACGATCAGGGGTTAGGTAGAGTGAGGCTCCTGAAGCTCATCCGGGTGTCGCTCCCCGGCATCGGTTCTGGCTCCCCTGTCTTCGCTTGCGGGCAAAGGCTCGCTGGCTGAGGAGCCTCTCCTCAAAGTGAGAAGTGAGAAGGTCCCGAATGTGAGACGCAACACGAACTCAACCGCTATCAACATCAGGAGATAGTAGAGGATGCTCTCCCGGTGATCGCCAGTCTCCCTCAGGACGTCCAGAGACTCGTCGATTTCAAAGAACGACGCATCGACCAGAAAGATTCCCAGCACCGCGAACGGCAGGATCTTGGCGAGATCGCGCGACAGGTCTTCGTTGTAGTAGGCCGCGACCCTGATGGCGCTGACGGTGGCCATCGATATCAGCAAGATGTCCGAGAGGGCTCTCTCCTTTGCCAGGAATGACAGGATAAGCGTCAGGACTACGAACCAGAAGAAGGCGAACGCAGGAAACAGTACGAGGTATCTCGCTCCATAGAGGGAGATGTGAACGAGGCCCCGCAGCCACGGGCGGCTCGACTCTTCGTGTCCGGACACATTCAGCGTGAACATGTCGCGCGTGGCGACAAACCGGTAGAACTTGAACACGAAGACGGCGTACAGGGCCATGCCGACTACATAGATCGCCACGGGCCCCAGCAGTTGGATTGCATCATCGAGGTTCAAGCCGTTGGGGAATATAGTGTCCAAGCTCAACTCAGGCATCAGGTTACCGTCTCCTCTAGCGATTGTGCCGATGGAGTTGGAGTGCTCTGGCGGGAAACGGCGAAGACGTTACTCTCCTGCTCGATGCCGGTACGGTCTAACG
>JAAXHZ010000027.1 GCA_012270625.1 Dehalococcoidia bacterium
GTACATCCAGTCGTCAATGACCTGCGCGGTGGCATCGTAGCCAAACATGTAGTCAACAGTCGCGGCGAGCTCGAACGCCCCCTTGTACCCGTGCCGCTTCATCGAGTCCATCCACTTCGGGTTGACGACGCGTGACCTGAACACCCTGCGGGCTTCCTCCTTCAGGTCTCGGGTGCGCAGGAGACCCGGATCAGACGAGTCGCCAAAGAACTGACGCGGGTTGCCGTCGGACAGTACACGAACCGTCGCTATCATTCCGCCGTGGAACTGCATGTAGTCGTCGGAGTCGAATATGTCATGCTCGCGGTTGTCCTGGTTCTTCGTGGCCACGTCAATGGTGGCGAACCGGCGCTGGAACTCCCTGACCGCGCTTACGCCATGGTGCTGTCTTCCGTAGGCATATGACCCCCACGCCGTGTAGACGCTCGCCAGGTCTTTGTCCGACTGCCAGCTACCATCGTCTATGGCCTGCAGGATACCTGCGCCGTAGCTGCCCGGCTTGCTGCCGAAGATCCTAAACAGCGACTCGGACTCGGCGGTCTCAGCGTTGGCGCCGTTGGCAACCTTGTCGGACACTTCAGCGACGTAGTGCTTTCTTACGAAATTGCGATCTTCGGGTTCGTCCAGATTGGCGACCCTATGAAAGGCGTCGTCCATCATCAGTACAAGATTGTGGAAAGCGTCCCTGAAGAAGCCGCTTATGCGCACGGTCACATCAATCCGGGGGCGTCCCAGATCAGAGAGAGGTATCACCTCGAGGCCGGTCACGCGCCTGCTCTCCTCCTGCCACGTCGGACGCACACCTATGAGAGCCAGGATCTGAGCGATGTCGTCCCCGTGTGTGCGCATTGCCGAGGTGCCCCACACGCTGATGCCTACGGATTCCGGGTACTGGCCTTCGTCGTCGAGATACCGCTCGATGAGCGAGTCTGCGAGTTGCCTGCCTATGTGCCAGGAGGTCTCCGAGGGGATGCTGCGCGGGTCCATCGAGTAGAAGTTGCGTCCCGTGGGAAGGACACCCGCCATGCCTCGTGTCGGCGCGCCCGCGGGGCCGGGCGAAATGAAGCGTCCGTCGAACCCGCGAAGAAGCGCGTCAATCTCGTCCGTGGTGCGCTCCAGGGCCGGATGGATGGTCTCGCAAACGTATCGCAGCACCTCTGGCACGGAACCGCTCTCCGGCAGGACTTCCGAGGCGATTTTCTCGACGTGCGAGCCGTTGAACCGGGCGTCGGCGAGCCGTTCGTACAGATATTGTGACAATGCCCCCAGACGTTCGACCACATCGCCAGCGCTGCGTATCAGTGAGTTGCCATTCGCGCTTACGAGGACCTCTGGAACTGAGTCGGCGTCGACCGGCACGCCCCTGTCCTTCAGCAGCGCTTCGTAGTCCAGTCCAATCGCGTCCCCAATAGCGTGTCTTATTCCGGGCAAGTCGCCGTTGTTCAGCCTCGTCAGGGCCAGCAACAGGCCGATGAGCATATCATCCCGTGGGACCTCCCCAAGCGTGTGCAGGCCATCGCGTATCTGCGCGTCTTTCAGCTCGCAGATGTAGCCGTCTATGTGCAGGATGAAGTCGTCGAAGTCGTCGGGTATCTCGTCCACGCCGAGGTCTTCGTTGAGCCTGGCCCTCTGTACAACCTCCCAGATCTGCTCACGCAGCATCGGCAACTTCTGCGGGTCCATTCCCTGAGCGCGGGCATACTCGTCCATTAGC
>JAAXHZ010000028.1 GCA_012270625.1 Dehalococcoidia bacterium
GGAGAAGTCAGGAGGGTGGGTGATGTTATGATTCTTCGCCTCCGGTTAGTCTGATGTACTATACAATGCGACATCTACAGTAAGCTGCGCCACGTCAGGGAAAGACGCGCTTTTGCAGTTTCCCATTGTAGATTGATCTGTGCTTAGGGGTCCCGACATGACACGCTGCTCCAACCACGAGATAGAGCGGATACATATAACCAGCGGTATGGTAATGGATATAGCCAAACGTCTGGCAGGGGAGAAACGGGTTGTTGCGTTAACGACGCTACAAGGCAAGCCCGTTCTGGCCGCGATGCCTTGGGATCTGTACGAGTCCATTATCGAGACCATGGAAACCATGGGCGATGTGGAGATGCTGGCCGCTCTACGGCGAGGCGTCGAGGATTCGGCGGGTGGTCATCCCAGTAAGGGAGACTCCACAGAATCAAAAGACTGGGTAAATGAGACTTGGGGAATCGTACCCGCAGACCGAGAGACGATCGAAGCGGTTATGAAAGGGCCCAGCTACCTTGACGTTTGAGGACATAGCCGGTGGCGCCACCGTTTACGTGGACGCCAACATCTTCATCTACCACTTCACCAGGCAGTCCGATGAGTGCCGGTTGCTGCTGAGCAGATGCCAGCAGATGGAATTACAGGGCGCCACCGGGATGCATGTGATCTTAGAAGTTGCCCATCGCATCATGATGATAGAGGCGGTTTCCAAAGGCGTGATATTAGGTGGCAACGTCCCATCCAGGCTGAAACGTCGGCCAGAACTGGTTGGCAGACTGACTGACTTGCATGGCTGGGTCCACTCGATTCAGGATTCTAACATCATAGTTCTGGAACCAAGGCTGTCCACACTCGAATCGTCTCTGAACTGGCAGCGGCGATATGGTCTCTTGGTCAACGACTCTGTCTCGGCTGCGCTAATGAACGAATATGACATCAGTACCATTGCCACAAACGACCGTGACTTCCGAAGGATTCAGGGATTGACGGTCTATATGCCCAGCGATGTTTAGGCAGTCGCCCCGTTCATCCAGTAGTCGTACCTGGTGGCGGCCATTTCGGCCTCGCGTTCGATGTCCTCTTCGAGCAGGTAGCCCTCTGAGACCATGTCCCGCGCGGCGCTTTTGACGCGCTCGACGTAGTCGTCTCGCGACTCGTAGCGCGTCTCGATGGACGCTCGCGGGTCGCCTGAGGCTTCGCGGTCCTTCTCTGTCTTGGGGAACGGAACGGTCCAGCCTGCCAGACCTCCAGTGATACCGATTACCAGGTCGGGATTGCCGTTGTCGGGGTGGCGCAGGTTCCAGCCCGTGTTCGTAGCGAGCGGCACGGTGACCGAGGGCAGGCGGATTCCCCCGACCTCATTGCCGTCTTCGTCCACGTTCGATACGACCGCCGGGTACTCCTCACCCTGTTCAGCGGGCAGCTTCACCGTTCGACCGAGGTGGGCCTCGTCTCCATAGTCCAGCCGCATGGCGCGCGTGACACGCGGAGGGAATTCCACTCCTGGAAGACTCTCGAACTTCTCTCTGAGGGTGTACGACTCGACACCGGTGCCGTCGTCAAGGCTCGGATGACGGGATGCTGGCGCCGGAACGCCGTCCCGGACCCAGCTATCGAGGTTTGTCAGCAGCGCGCGCTGCAGGGGAGAGTAGTCAACGGCGTTGTAGGGCAGCTGCCCCTTGAGGCCGTCCATGACCCTGACGCTCTGCGGCGGGAACGTGCCCGATCCGTGCATTGTGCCAGCGAAGTGGTACCGGCGCACGTTCTCGGACTCATCGGCGTCGCGCATGTTGACGAAGTCGGTGTGGATGAGGCCGGCGTCACCGCGCCAGTACTCAGCTGACGTATTGGTGAACATGATCTTAGGGACGCTGCCACTCTCTTCCATGCGATCGAGCAGTGAGCCGGAGCTGCCGGTCACCGGGTCTGTGAGCTCGGTGTCCGCGAATGGGAACAGCTCCGGGATGATGTAGCAGACATCTTTGGACGGCTGGCCGAAGCGGAGGTTGAACTCGCCCCGCATCCCGCCCGCGACGTGCGGGATGATGCCGTCGAGCGCCATGCGGCCCTGCTCGTCGTTGTTTAGACCGTAGTATATGTAGGTGCGCAGGAATCGTCCGCTCTGGGACGCGCCGAATGCGTGGGCGCGATCTATGTTTCCAGCGCACGGGTTGCCGTCCTCTCCGCTCTCGTACTTCAGGAACGACACGATGTCGCGAACGGATGCCATGCCGAGGCCCACTATCTCACTGCCGACGCTGGTGTACACCAGTTGGTAGATGCGACCCGGTTCGAAGCCGCCCCTCAGATAGACGTGATTGAGGTCCGGTTCGATCTGCTCGTCCTCGACTCGGACGAACTGGAACTGGTCCCTGGGTATTGCTTCGGTCGCCGGTTCGTTGGGGTGGTCTTTGACCATGAGCGTCGCGCCGGCCTCGTTGGGGTCAAGCGGCGGGTGCGGAACGTGAGTCCGGTCCGCCAGCAGGAAGACGTTGGTGGTCTCGTTGCACTGGAACTGGTGCAGGATCCTGCCGGTGAGCGGGGTGCCGTCCGGGTTGAGCGCCTGCGGCGCGTTGAGTCCGATCAGGTGCGGGTCGTCGGGTACGTCCGCCTGCCATCCGCACCACACGATGGTGTAGCCCTCGCGCATCAGGAACCCGTTGCCCGGCTCTAGCGGCGCGCCGGGGTCCATGGCCCTCGGCGCGCTGTTGAAGCCGAGAATAGTCTTGCGTCCCCGGTTCACGACGTCGAATATGACGCTGCCCCGACCCCGCTCCGGGTCGGAGGGCTGAAGCATCTCGAAGTCGGCGGAGAACCGCACCCGGCCCTCATCGTCGCGTGGGGCCATCTCCAGGTCGGTGATCGTCTGGTTGTTCGGGTGAAGCGGATCAACCGAGAAATGGGCTGTGCCCTTGAAGTGTGTGTACGCTCCGACGTCTCCGAAGGTCTGACCGCCGGCGAACGGAGCTGAGCTGGTGATTTCGAGTCTGGTTACGGGCAACGGCTTTACCTCTTTCCTGTCCCGTATCGGAGTACGGGATGACGTTAACTTGCGCCACCGATTGTAGCACCTTGGCGAGGGTCTGGAAGGATGGCACGTTTCGAGCGACAACCGAGAAGGTCGCCACTGTAGAGCGCTTAGATTTAATCTGAAGACAGCGTGATACCTCGCTGAAACAACTGTGGCAAGTTGTCCTCAGGCGTGGGAGCCTGTATCAGCTTAGTAGGCGGGGACTTCACCCTCACCCCGGCCCTCTCCCAGAGGGAGAGGGGGACACTTAGCTCTCCGAACTGGCTCCGACCAAACTGATACAGCTACCTACCCGTGACATCATTCATGGGGGACTTTCAAAAGTCTTGCTCAATTGATGTTACAGATTGATTAGCTAGGATGGTTCCGTCGTAGGTGATACTGCCCATCGCTGGTCTTGTTATGTTGCGGGTTCCGACCATGCGCTCGGCGGTGACCTTTCAGACGACCGCGTTCCAGCCTTTCGGCTTTGTCGCGTGGTAGTGCCCTGCTCTGGACTTCCATTTTGTCGCCACGTCGCATCTTGCCACTCTTCCGATGCTCAGACGCACGACGAGTCGGGTTGTTTGTAGATCCTATGTATGTCGTCTTGCCATTCTTACTTTTGACAGCGTACTGGACTACACTGCCGCCCTTTATCTGGCCCTTGAGGCGTTGCTTGCGACTGCCCTTCCGTGCACCAGCGCGGCCAGCACGCGAACCACTTGACCGTGACGACCTGCTTCCTCGGAAACCACGACTTACCCTAGAACCTCTTGCCATTACATTCTCCTAACTAATCAAACGCAACCAATGGAATTGGGCAGGGACGATATTCGCTGGTGGCGTTCGGGAAGTACAGGTCGCCTGGGGTCGGAGACGCGGCGTAATTACCTCTCGACCCTGTGCGCATTTACAAAATCCCAGTCGAGGTCTAGGCCGAGGCCTGGGCTGTCTGACATCTGGATCGTGCCGTTGTCAATCTCCAGCTTTGGGCTGTACAGCTTCGACCAGATCTCGTATGGCTCGACGTCCGGGCAGGCGGGGATGATGAGGCCGTTTGGGACCGCGGCGACCAGGTGGCTGCTCAGGTCTGGGTACTGCGCTCCGTGTGGCGCGATTGGAACGTGGTGGGCGTGCGCCAGCGCGGCGAACCGGAGCAGGCCGGTGTAGCCGCCGCCGATGATGATGTCGGTCTGCAAGAGCTGGAGCCCTCCCTCGGTGATGAGTCGTCGCGCGCCGCCCAGAGCGCCGTCACCTTCGCCGCCCGCGATCATCGCGCTCGTGGCCTCTCGCACCATGCTGTAGAAGCGCGGCTCGTCGTCCCCGCGCACCGGCTCCTCGATCCAGTAGAGCTTGTACGGCTCGAACTTCCGCGCCATCTCAGCCGCGACAGCGCCATGCCACATCCGGTGAGCGTCGAGCATTACTCGGACGTCCGGGCCGACAGCCTCTCGCGCCAGCCTGACCTTCTCCAGCGCCGCGCCGTTGTCGTAGCCGCTCAGGTGGAACTTGACATGCGAAAAGCCTTCGTCCGCGTGCTTCTTGACGAGAGCCGCGACGGTCTCGGCGTCCTGATCGACGTATCCGATTCCGTCCGCGTACACTTCGACGCGGTCTGTGTATCCGCCCAGCATCTTCCAAACCGGCTGCCCGCATAGCTTGCCGTAGATGTCCCAAAGCGCGATGTCGAGCGATCCGATAGACGTCATGGCGGCACGGTCAGGGCCGCGGAACCTCCAGGCGTGGTCGTACATCTTCTGCCACAGCATGGCTGTCCGGCGCGGGTCCTGCCCGATGAGCAGGGGCGCGAGCTCGTTCTTCACGATGGCGGGGTCTCCGCCCCTGCCGAGTCCGCTGATGCCTTCGTCCGTGTGGACGAGCATCAATGGCCACTCTCTCGTGACTCCGTCCTCGGGCGGCCCCCAGTTGTGCTCCAGAACGATGACTTCGACATCTGTGATCTTCATGAGTATGCCTCCGACCGGGTTGACGCTGCGCGGCTGGGCTTTCTACACTTCAGCCAACGATACCACTTTCGAGGAGTGAGGGGCGAGGAGTGAGAGCCACCCGTCACCACCCCGGATTAGGACTTATGCAGTCTTCTCAGGAGATGCAATCATGCGCGTCGCCATAGGGGCAGACCACGGCGGATACGCTCTGAAGGACGAGCTGAAGGGGTTTGTCGAGTCCCTCGGTCACGAGGTTGTGGACGTCGGCGCCCACGAGCTCGACCCGGCAGACGACTTTCCCGACTTCACCAAGTCCGTGGCCGAGTCCGTCGTCTCAAGCGAAGTACAGCGCGGGATCATGATCTGCGGCAGCGGAGTTGGCGCGTCTGTGGCCGCCAACAAGGTCAAGGGAATCCGCGCGAGCGTGTGTCACGACACCTATTCGGCCCACCAGGGCGTCGAGCACGACGACATGAACGTGCTGTGTCTCGGAGCGCGGATAGTCGGAATCGAGCTTGCCAGGGAGCTGACGACGGCGTTCCTATCCGCCGAGTTCGCTCCAGAGGACCGGTTCCAGCGTCGGCTGGACAAGGTGCTCGATATGGAGTCGAACTTTGGCTAGGGTCTTCTTCAGGCGCCTATGGACGCGGCTGTGGGTTCTGGGCCGCTCAGGCTGCCCGTTCGTGTGAGGCCCTGAAACACTAACCAGCGTCCTCAGAGCCTTTATGGATACAGAACCTCGCCCTGCTCAGCCGTATTCGGTACCCAGCAGACACGCGACCAGCGTCTGGTCTCGCTCCGCGTGCTCGAAGGCGTCGGAGATCCTTCCGACGTCATCGTCGGTCTCGACCATGTAGTAGTCGATGCCCCACGCATTGAGTATCGGCTCAGTGAAGACGCCGGCGGAGTCGGTCATCTCGCCGCCCTCGCCCATCCATCCCCGGTACCCCACCATCATCACCATCGGTATGCCGAGGTCGATCCCCATGCCCCGAATCGAGTCACCGGCCTCGAACATGCCTGTATTCTGAATCAGCACCACCGGCTTCTTGCCGCCGATCCACAGGCCGGCCGCGATGGGCATGGACTCCCCCTCGCGGCAGATAGGGACGAGCTGAAGGTCATCGTCCGCGATGATCTGGTTGTACATGAAGTTGGTCTCAGTGTCTGGCAGCCAGACGACATGGGAGACCTCGTTCTTCTTGAACTGTTCGATGATCGCGGACGGACTGAGGTTGACTTCTGCCATGTGCTTGCTCCGAGGTCTTGAGTAGAGTGGGAGAGAGCGCTCCTCCACGCTGGCCCCACGATTATATGAACCGCCGTTCAGACGGGTCAATCGACACTGAAGCGCTGCCCCTCCTCGAAGCGTCTCCAGGAGCCGCCCCCATACTCGATACGGGGCGGGCTCTGGTAGACGGTCACACGGCCCGCTCCGAGCGCGGTCCAGCCATTGGGGCCGCTCAGCGCGCCCGCCCTCCCGTCAATGCCAAAGACAGCCGACAGGTCTTCGGGGGCTGACCGCAGCTCTCCGAGTACCGCATCAGGGTCCGCTCTCTCGTGATGCGGCAGGGTGGCGATGCCCTCCGCGATGCCGAGTGTGCGCCGCCACTCTCTGAACCTCATCCATCTCCCCATGACCATCGCCCCAGCGCTCGAACCCGCAAGAATCCCTCCGCTTTCGAGCCTGGCTTTAATGGTGTCGAGCAGCAGCGAGTCCTGTAGAGTTTCGAGCAGGTGAGCGGGATTGCCTCCTGTCAGGTACACCATGTCCGCGGCCCCGACCTCAGAGGCGCTTCCGGCGTCCATGGCGTCGTCGCGGTCCAGTATCATCAGGGCGCTGGCGTCGGCTCCGAGCGACTCGAAGTGGCGAACGCCGTTGTCTGCCGCGCGCGCCGGGTTCTCGAAAGCCGCCGCGGTCGGGACGATCAGGACTGCGGGGCTGGCGCTACCGGTCGCCGCCAGTATAGCCGCGTCCATCGTCTCACAGCCCGATCTGAACTCGTCTCCGCCTACCAGCGCCAATCGACCGTTCACCAACGTCACCTCCGGGTGTCATGGATAGACCGAATTCTACCAGAGTCCGGGTAGGCCGCTGACATCCGGCTTCCAACTGCGCTATAGTTTAATCACAAGCTTCTCAATTGGAAGACGCGAGCATGATCGGCAAGATTCTAAAGTTCATGATAGCCGCTGCCGTCGCTGCCACGGCGGTACACGCTTACCGAGAGCGAAAGTCGCACGGCAGCTTCTACGGCATCCCGTTCGATTTTCGCGTGCCGACGATTGGCCGCATACGCGAGCGTATGTGGAACCCCGATGATACGCGGGTCATCACGCCCACGGTGTTTGGCGCGGGCTGGTCGATCAATCTCTACCAGGCCGGTCGCGACATGGGACTGATCCGGCCTGACCAAAGCAGGGACCAGCGGTAGCTCCCTGACGCTCGCCGGAGGTTCCGGCCCCGTCTTTCGATAGCCACGTCTGAGTGTTCACGCTTGCTCAGACGTATCACACAGCCCGGTGGTGTAGCGGTAGCACAGAGGTCTTTGGAACCTCTAGCCCAGGTTCGAATCCTGGCCGGGCTGCCACAATCACTTGTCTGACTCTGTAGCGAAGACTATCGCGCTGTTATCTCCGATGTGTGAGATATTTTAATTAAATCAGATATTACTGACCTACCCTGATCGTCTGAAGATCGCGCTGTCTGGATACGTGTTGACTATACATACAGTATCTCTGATTCCGTTACTTGACAGCCGATCCTTCCTATATACAGTATAGATTATATATTCTAAATTATGGAGAATCGATAATGATGACCATACAAGATGCCAGGTTGGAGTTGGAAAGCACGATCGGAGCGATTGTGGAGGCTCATCTGCCACAGACTAAAGGATATGACACCGAAGTCGACATCATAGAGAACCATCGTAAGAAGCGGAGTGATGCGTCCCGGGAGAGTTGGCGGCCTGAGATAGGGGAGATTCGAGTCAGGTTTGTAGTCCGCACTCCCGCGTCCCCTGCACCGGTTGTTGATACGCCTAGGCCTGAACCGCAGGACATAGGACTTGTCAACCAGGACGGAATTCAGACGCGACAGGAATTGATTGGTTCACTTGATCGTGCAGAACACCGTCCGGGCTATAATTTTGTGTCACTCAAGTGGTTTAGGGATAAGGTTTTGCCGGGAGAAGGTTTTACTTGGGCAGGAGCATACGAAGCCCGATCTGAAGTTCTCAGCGAGGCAATCCGGGACAATGTGGTCCTGACCAGCAAAGTGCCCAATCCGAATGCTCCTGCATTTCCCGTGACATCCATCCGCCTGAATCGCGGTCATCCCGAAGTGATAAGTGCCCTTGGCGATGCCTTGCTTGGATCGGACGACTTCTCGCCAGTTGAGATTCGTGGGCAGGCACTGTCAACGACGGTGATTCAGGGGAGACGCTGATTGTCGCTCTTGTATCTCGATACGAGTGCGTTAGCTAAGCTCTACGTCTGGGAGTTGGGCAGTCAACGCATGCTCCAACTTGCCTCGGCGTCTGAGGCGCATCAGATTGCCCTTTGTGCCATCTCTCAAGTCGAGTTGCACTCTGCCATTCGTCGCAGGCAGCGTGCAGGCGACCTCAGCGATGACGTAGCCAACCAAGCCGTGGAACGTTTCGAGCTTCACATTAGGAATAGGTTCCTGCGCCAGTCGGTCAGTGATCAGGTGATCGACTTGGCGTCAGACTTAGTTGCAAGGCACTTTCTGCGGGCGTATGACGCCGTACAACTCGCTGGATGTATAGCTCTCAGAACCGTGGCTCGGGAGTCGCCTATCTTCGTATGCGCCGATCAGCAACTCTTGGATGCTGCGCGATCTGAGAATCTAGCTGTGTTGGATCCGACATCCTAATCAGAATTGCATACTATACTTACCAAGGAAATGGAGGAAGTAACAAGAAGACCTCGGTGGGTAGCTAGCCCACCGAGGTCTAATGCCGAAATGTCGAGACTGGTACTCAGCGACCTGACGAGTTTGAATGGCTCGACATCAGCATTGTACAGAACGGAGCTGTAGCAGAGTGGACTATTGCACCCGACTTAAAATCGGGCGGGGATCTGCGCGATCCTCCGCGGGTTCGAATCCCGCCAGATCCACCAAGCGCCTGGACGGGCTAGACTGCACCCGCGTCCCAAACAGGGCAGTCTGGTCGACCGCAGTTACGTCTGCATTATCTGGATCAGGTTGCCGCAGGTGTCGTCAAAGACCGCAATGGTGACGTTGGCCAATTCTGTTGGCCCCATCGCAAAAGCTACACCCAGTGACTTCAGTCTCTCATGCTCTGCATGGATGTCCGCAACCCCAAAGGACGCTGCTGGGATGCCTTGGTCAAATATCCCTTTCTGAAATGCTTGCGCTACCGGGTTTTCATTTGGTTCAAG
>JAAXHZ010000029.1 GCA_012270625.1 Dehalococcoidia bacterium
CCTCACCCCAGCCCTCTCCCTCAGGGAGCTTACAGGGGTAGGTATTCGTACTTTTCACCCTCACCCCAGCCCTCTCCCTCAGGGAGAGGGGGCCTGTTGGTTGAGGTTCTAGCTTGTGTGTACATGTTTACCTACCATTGTCAGCCCTGCGGGAGAGGGGCTATGTTGATTGAGGTTCTGCTGTAAGCGTGGCGATCAGACCCCGTATCAGAGTGCGGGACATGCCCCGTATTGGGGTACGGGACACGCTTTGGGCGCTCGCTGCGTCGCTTGTGTTGGCGCTTGCCACGGCCGGTGGAGCAGTACACGCTCAGTCCCAGCTTCGGACGGTCGAGGGCGTGGTCAGCAACGCCACTCCCGGAGGAGACAGCGTCTCTGAACAGACGGTCACGCTGCATCGCGTCACCTCGACAGGCTTCGAAGACCTCACTACCACAACCGACGGCGCTGGCGCGTTCAGCTTCGCCGACTTCGAGTACGACCCAGCCGTGTCGTACGGAGTCTCGGTGCGCTTTCATGACGCCATCTACGGCACCGACCTCGACCTCACCGGCGGCTCGCCTGAGCCGGTGACAATCACCGTTTACGACGGCACGTCGGACGACGCGATCGTCTCCACGATTTCAGCGTCGCTGCTGCTGGCCGACGCCGACCCTTCGGACCAGACTCTCGCCGCGCTGGAGATCGTCAGGCTTGCGAACCGCTCTGACAGGGCCTACGTTCCGGGCGAGGGTGTCATGGAGCTGCTCAGATTCGGACTGCCGTCCGGCGCGACCGACCTGGCGCTGGATACCGCGCTGATCGGCGCGGACTACGTTCAGGTGGACAGGGGATTCGCGCTGCTGGCGAGCGTTCCTCCAGGAGAGCACGAGGTGATGTTCTCGTACCGCTTCCCGTATGAGGCGTCCAGGTTCACGCTCGAGAAGTCCTACAGGTACGGAGCCGACAAGGTGCGCATCCTCGCGCCGGAGGAGGTCGTCTCGATCTCCAGCGCCTCACTCGGCCAGCCGAGTCCGGTCACCATCGGCGAGCGCCAGTACCAGGTCGTGGAATCGGAAGGTCTGACGCGCGGAGCTTCGGTATCGATAGACCTCGATGGCCTGCCGATGGCGTCAGCCGGACAGCGCATCGGCAGCAGGCTGCCTGACCTGAAGTTCGAGTACGCCGCGCCAGCGGCGCTGGTCGCGCTCATGGCGGGACTGCTGATCTACGGCGCGGTCTGGAGGACCGACCGCGCTTCACGCGCCGGGGCCTCCGACGCCGAGCGTGAAGTCGTCCAGACCGACGACGACGAGCGCGCCGTCATACGGCTGATGATTGAAGACCTCAACGCGAGCTACGAGGCCGGTTCACTAACCGGGCCCGACTACAGGCAGCGGCTCAGGGTGCTCAACGCGCGGCTGACCGCGCTCGCGCAGTCCGATACGTCATAGGACAGGCTTCAATGAGACCGACCGCCAGGTTCGGGTTAGTCATACTGGCGCTCACGTCGTTCGTCCTCACCGGCATCTTCGGCTACATGGGCATCGAGGGCTGGTCGTTTCTCGAATCGCTGTACATGACGATACTCACGTTCACGACCGTCGGATACTTGGAGTCCACGTGCTGGCTATCAGACGCGCCGGGGAGATCATCATATACTCGGACACGGACCAGACCTGCGTTCCCGGCGACTCCGTAATCTTGGTAGGCGTCAGCCGGACGCTCGCGACGTTCGAGGGCCGACCGAAGTAGCGCTCAGCCGTCGGGAGCTACGGTCTCCCACGTCACATTGCCGTTCCTATAGATCGGGAAAGTAGGTGGAGTAGAAACCGCGGTCCCGGGTCAGAAAGGTGTCGGACATGGCAGCCGCATGGGCGCCAATTAGGAAGTCCGCAATGATACGACCCCTTGGCCCACCCGCCTGCCGATACCTTGACCAGCGGATACCCGCTTCGTATGCGATGGCCGTGTCAATCGGAGAGACCGTCGCATTGATCTCCACCAGCGCTCGATCCAGTGAGGAGCGGTCACCGAAAGCCGGAACAAGCTCCGCGTAAACGACATCGCATACCAGGATCGCTCCTCTGTCGTAGGCGCTGATGAGCCACTCCTGCGATCGAGCATGGTGCGGTGCGCTGGATACGAAGACATCCAGCAGAACGTTCGTATCGACTGACGTAATCATCTACCTCGGATGTCTTCGATGTACTGGTCAACATCGATAACGTCGTCAAGGATTCCACTGACCCTCTCGACCGGATGCTGCGCCGCTGTCCGCTTTTGGATGAGCAGGCCGTGCTCGGTTGGCGTGATCTCTACCTCGACATCCTTGTTCATGCCGAAACGGTCCCTGAACCGCTTGGGGATGGTGATCTGTCCACGTTCAGATATCCGCATGTCTACCTCGGTATGAATTACAGCTCCTGTACATCGTACTTAGTCCCGGACGCACACGCAATCGAAGTTACTTCTTAGAGAAGTGCAAAACTAAGATCTGACTATCTGGGCTGACCGGGCGGGTTGAGAAAGCCATAAACGTCCGCATCCCCCTCGCCCGCTCCCCGTTAGGCTTTCCCACTCAGCAATAGCTTGGCCGCGTGTTGTCAGACATGCGATTGGCATGAACCATTGCGGCGTTATTGCTTACGGATCTCCTTCTGCTGCCCTTGCGGGGGCGCATAAGATAGCGGTTCGTCTCCAAATTCACCCCTGTCTATGAATTTAATTCCACGCCTACAAAATAGGTTTGCGCATTGAATTTATACGCAAATCCGCGCAGGGGTTGACAGACCTGCGGCCAGGATACGAAGATTGAACCGCACTAACAGACCGAAGCGCCGTGTGTGTCATAGCTCGGCATCGGGATAGGGCGCATCGCGCCCCCTTGATGGCTCACACGGGCTACGCGGTCTGTTAGTGCAAACGTCGCTATCCCAAGCCGCAAGGGGGTTCTTGACGTGACCACGTCCTCATCACTCCGCTTGGCTCTCCCGCCGATTCTGTTTTTGATAGTCGCGTGTTCTATCCAGGACTCATTGAGGAGCACGCCTTCTCGTCAGTCGTTACCTGAGTCCCAAAGCGGACGAAGCAAGACAGATAATGTTGGAAAGAGCAACAACAATCCGTTCATCGTCTCAGCTAAGGAACTGGTCGATGAATACGAAGCCAATCACCTGCGATTTGAAGAGAAGTACGATAACAAGTGGGTGAGAGTGACCGGAGTCGTCAGTAATATCGAGAGTGACAGAGTCGACAGAGAGTTTGACCGTTATGCGCTACAAGGTATCAGGGGCTTGAATCTTGGGCCTCCCCAGGCTAGCTTGTCTGACCCTGCAATGGTCGCGACCGTGGGTCAATCCTTCACTGCCACTTGTCTGGTCCAAGGGACAAGGGGACGCACTTGGCAATTCTTCACCTTGAGAGGGTGCTATATACCGACCGGAGGAGATTGATGGCAGGTACACGTAATTGCCCAAACTGCGGATTACTCAATCCCCCTGAGGCGCTGGTCTGTGACTGTGGGTATGACTTTGCATCAAAGCAAGTGATACTGTCGAATAATTCTGAACGGCAATCGCCTATGGAGTTCACGACCGTCCTGTTCAGTTTCGACGGGCGTATCAATCGACGGACCTTCTGGCTAACCATGCTTTCGCTCTGGGCGGCCCTTTCCCTTGTGTGGTTGATAATCGTGATCGTCGTTGCCGCTGATCAACCTGGGATAGCCCTTGCCACATTGCCACTTATTGGAGTGTTGTTGTGGTGCTCATATGCCATCTGTGCCAAACGGTGGCATGACCGCAACAAGACCGGTTGGTGGAGTCTGATAAATTTCGTTCCGATTATTGGCGGCCTATGGTTGCTAATCGAACTTGGATTTATGCCCGGCACGGATGGGCGCAATTACTATGGCCCGCCACCGTGAGACGCGAAATTAATGCCCTCTTAGTAATTGCTAGGACAGAGACAGCTGTGACGTAGGCGACAACTTCCCTATCGAAAGGGTGTACAGGGAGAATGGCTAAGATGAAATACAGACGAGCGACCGCGCTGGTCGTGAGAAATGGCAAGGTGTTACTGGTCAGGTACAGGGGAGCGATGAGTTACTCGCTACCTGGTGGCAGAATCGACGGGGCCGAGACCAGTCTTGAGGCGGCTGTCCGCGAGGTCAGAGAGGAAACCAAACTCAGGGCATACTCCGCCAGACGACTGACAGATTGCGACTTTACCGGGAACACGTCAAGGCATTTTGTCTCGGAAGTCATGGTTGGTGATGGCAAGGTCAAGTTGCAACGCAAGGAAATCGACCGCCACCTATGGTGGGACGGCAAGTCGAGTATCCAAGCCAACGGCCACGTTTACAGTATCATCAAGTCCTCTGGTCTCCTTTAGAACAGTGCCGGCTGTGAGGCAAGTGGCAGTTGGGCAATCGGCTGAATGTGAACGGAGATACGATTTGGACTATGAGTAATAAGTGGAGCAAGTGAGTCCTCCTGCAAGCCGGGCAACTACGCTATAATCTGTGTGTGGAGATGAGGGGAATCAACCCCTTGGGTGCAAGCATCTAAAACATAACCCCCAACTTGGCATCCCCACACTCACCCCCGGAGTCTAAGCTCCGGGGCTTCAGTTTCTATTATGCCGGGGTGGTTGCCACCGCGCTAGTTGTCAGACTCAAGGTAACTGTGCCACATGCGGTGGGGTATTTTGGGTGATCTTCAGAGCCCCGAGCTCCTCGCACCATGACTCCGGCCTACCCAGTCATCAGCTCACCCAGGTCGAGACCCTCCTAGCCGCTCCACACCCACTGTGTCAGTCCCAGCCCGTTCATCATTCCCTCCTCGCTCTTGTACCCTCCAACCGTCTTGTATCTCACCTTGCTCCTGCCTATCACCCGCTCAGTACAGTTGTTTGTCTGTGGCATCCCTATCACTCGCAGGTGACATCTCAGAGATCGCCACTTCTCACTCAACTCCCCACCACCAGCCGTCCACTCTCAGCTGACGTTGGCGAGCTGCACTCCATCCGAGAGCATCTCGCACAGGTACAAGCTGGGCGGATGATCATAGTGCCAGTGTGCCTCAAAACCCCTTGTCACTTCGTAGCATTTCCCCGTTGTCGGCACCTACCCTGTCAGTTGTTCGCTCCTGCCATAATAGGGACGGCATCAGGTGGAACCGGTTCGATTCCAAGCTCGGCGCACCCATTAAGGTACACGTCAATTGAGATGCGGAACTCCCGTTTGATGCCCTCCACGTCGGTCGCCTCGGCGTTGGCTATGGGATATGGACCGCTGTTGATGACTCTGGCGTGTAGGATCTCGGCCTCATCGTCATAGACTACCTCGCCGATATAGCCCTTGTATTCCAGCATCAACCCTCTCCTATCTTCTCGATGAACTTCGCAACGTCACGGACGGTATCGCGCCTCGTTACCGGACGAGGATGCGGTCTGTGGACCACGATGGACTCCGCCCCTTTGACCAATTGCACTCTGGAACCGGCCCGTTCAACCAAATTGACTCCCAGCGCGCTCAGCAGCGACTCGATCTCCGCCCACCTGATGTCCGCCGGTGTCGGCGTTGTCTGCATCCGCTCCAGCGTCCGTTGGTGTGCTCTCCTCATTGCGCTAATTGCGTATCACAGCAGACAAACACTTTGCGCCATCCTTGCTAACCGTCCCTTGCGCCGTGTGTATTAGCGGTGAGTCATTCTGCTACGGTGCCCTCCAAGGGGAACTGTACGACAGTGACAGGTTGCCATGCTCTCATGTTAGAGGGTAGTTGTCTATACCGGGGAATACTGAGAGGGAAGCGCAAAACTCCGAAATCCTATCTGCCATTCCCGCGCACGCGGGAACCCACAAAGTGGCTCGCCGCTCGGCAATCCACAGACTATCGACCATGGTTCGCCATAGTGGACTCCCGCTTTCGCGGGAGATTGTCGCAACAAGGAAGTCAGCCGAAGAAGCCGCCGGTGATGTGATCCGCGATGGTCGAAGCGACCAGCTCGGGGCGCTGGATAGGCACGTCGTGGATGCTGTCCTCCATCCACACTGTCCTGGCGGAGGGAAGAAGCGACTCGGCTCTGGCGATAGACTCATCGCGACGCCACCTGCGCGCCTGCGGAGACGTGTCTCCCGCCTGACGCGCGGGCATCAGCAGCACAGGGCAATCGACCCTGGAGTACAGCTCGGACGGCTTGTGGTCCCAGAGCGCGTCTATGATCCTGAGGTGGTTGTCGCGGCTCAGCCTGGACGCGATAGTCCCGTCGTCGTTGACGTCGAAGTTGGCGAGCACGATCTGTTCGACCTCCCTCACCCGCGAGGGAGAGGGAGCGAGAGAGAGGCCCCATCGCGTCCGCATACGCTCCCTGAACGCATCGAGTGTGACTCCGTTCCAGATGGGAGGCGCCATTTCGCGCCTGGCGTCTTCGAGAGTCCAGTCGGGCCTGGCCGAGATCTCGATGGAGCCGCCATCCACGAAGCACAGGCCGCGCGCGAGTCCTGGATGCGCGACCGCGTACTCCAGGGCGACGTCCGCGCCCCATGAGTGACCGACGATGACAGGGTTGGACATTTCCAGCGCATCCATGAACGAGTGCAGGTCGGATACCACCGTGGCGAAGTCGTATCCAGTATCAGGCTTGAACGACTCACCGTGACCGCGCTGGTCGATTGCCGCCACTCGGAACTGCTGGCTCAGTATCGGCGCGACCAGGTCCCAGATGCGACAGTTGGAGGCAAGCCCGTGTACCAGCGCAACGGCCTGCCCGTCGCCGCCCCAGTTGCGATAGTGGAACGAGTTGCCGTTGATCGATATGTGAGAATCTGTGGGCTGAGGGACCGCCATCTCAGGAGTCGCTCTGCTGGTCGGAAGGGCGATGCTGGCTGCGGAGGAACTGCTCCAGCTCCCGGACCATGTCGTCCGCGTCGGGCATCTCGTCATCGTCAGTCCGGTGGGAAGCGTCGTATCGGCGCTCCAGCTTCGCCACGTAGGAGCTGACATCCGACCGCTTGGCTATCGCCTTGGTGACGTCCTCCTCGAACGCCTCGCCCGCCAGGTCCAGCTCCTTGAGATCGACGTCGAAGTCCACCAGGCTGCGGAGCTTCTCCAGCAGCGCAAGGCTGACCCTGGGGTTGGGAGAGGTCTCGACGTAGTGCGGACTGTGCCCCCAGATGCTCGCGTGCTCCAGGCCGTGCTTGCTGCAGGCGTCCGTGAAGGCCGTGTGAATGCCGGTGGGACCCTGGTACCCGGAGTTCTGAATGCCCAGCCACTTCACCTTGCCGGTCAGCGTCGCGGAGCTGGCGCGGCCGGTGACACGAGGCTCCCGCGTGTGCGGGACAGCGTCCAGCAGAGCTCCGAGCGAGATTACGACGCTGACTTCGCTCTTCACGGCAACCTCGGTGATGATGTTGGAGTATGCGCGCCAGCGCAGGTTCGGCTCGGTGCCGATGAACAGAAGCAGACTGCGGCTTTCGTCCTCGTCTTCGTAGTAGTAGAAGTCGTTCCTGGGCCACCGGATAACGCGCCTGCCTCTACGGTCGATCCTGGTATGCGGGCGCGTGACGGTGAAGTCGTAGAACTCTTCGGGGTCGATCTCAGCGAACTTCTTCGCTGGCAGCTTGCGGACCAGATAGCGGACAGCCCTTGTCGCGGCCTCGGCGGCGTCGGGCCATCCGGCGAATGCGACGACCATCGTCGGCAGCTTCAGATCGGGTGGTTCATGTTGAATTAGACTGCTCATGGGGCCAATTTTATCACGTTTAATGAAGTCTTGGACTCTACGACTCCGCTCCGAGGCCCGGACGTATCCGCACCCGACTTCGAGTTACCACGACGATGGCTCCATCACGCAACGCATCCGCGTGACGATCGATGAGGTCACGCGAAGAAACTTCACGACATTTAACGCACGAGCACACGTTCGTGCACATGCTCACCTGCCAGCGATCTGTGGGCAAAGAGCAGGCACGCCTGAATATCTTCAGGCTCCAAGATTGGATACTCGGCGAGGATGGTCTTCGTATCTTCTCCGGCAGCCAGCATACCCAAAACGTGCTCTACCGCAACTCGCATGTCTCGGATGATTGGTTTGCCGCCCAGTACGTCTGAGCGAACGGTAATTCGATCCAGCAGATCAGGGCCGTTCATGCAGCCAGTTTATCATGAGAGAGTTCGGGTGTCAGTGGCGTGATATACTCGGCTCATCCTAGGGGCACACGCGCACAGCCGGAGGAGAACAATGAGCCAGGATAACGTCATCGGAGTGTCGGTAACCGCGCCGAACGCGCAGGCAGCCATCGACAGGATAGCCCACCTGGACGAGATCGGAATCGGCTGCGCCTGGCTCACGTCGAGCGGAGGCGGAGGCGAGGCCGTGACCGTGCTGGCCGCTGCCGCCGCGGTAACAGACGAGATCAGACTCGGCACGTCTATCGTGCAGACGTGGTCGCGCCATCCGGTCACTCTGGTCCAGCAGGTGCAGGTGATAGACAGCCTCGCGCCCGGACGGTTTAGGCTGGGTGTCGGCCCAAGCCATAGGGCGGGCATGATAAGCACCTTCGGAGTGGATTTCAGGGCGCCGATAGGTCACCTCAGAGAGTATCTCCACATCCTGCGCTCCCTGATGCACACGGGCGCGGTCGAGTTCGAGGGACGCTGGTACTCCGCCAGCTCCTCTATCGCGACCCCGGTTGACGTCCCCATCATGGCTTCTGCGCTGCGCCCGGGAGCGTTCGAGACGTGCGGCGAGCTGTCCGATGGAGCGATAAGCTGGGTGTGTCCACACTTCTACCTGCGAGATACCGCCGTACCCGCGATGAAGCGAGGCGCCGAGTCCGCTGGCCGGGAGACGCCGCCGCTCATCGCCCACGCGCCGGTGTGCGTAACGGACGATCTGGACGCCGCGAGAGACGGCGTGAGGGCCAGACTCGGATACTTCCCAAGCATACCGTTCTACGCGAACATGTTTGCCGAGGCGGGCTTCGCGGGAACGCCGGAGTCCGGATGGACCAACGAGATGCTGGACGAGGTGCTGATCGCCGGGGACGAGGCGGCAGTCGCCGACCGCATCCAGACGATCTTCGATTGGGGCGCGTCCGAGCTGCTCGCCACGCCGATCCCCGCCGGAGATGATCCAGAAGCTACCGAGGAGCGCACACTGAATCTGCTCGCGGAAGTCCAGAAGGGATAGGCTGGTCGGCGCCGGCTGGAAATCACCCATGAAGCTCACTCTCGACAAATTCGCGTCAGTCACCGTGACACCCAACACGACCTGGGTGTTCGCGTCGCTGTCGGACGGCGAAGGCAGCTCCACTACCGTCGAGATAGGCTCACGCCAGGTCTCGGAGGCGATGAGGGGAATGGCGTCGGCGCTGGACGACGAGGACGTGTCCGACGAGTCTGAGATCGAAGCGCTCCTGGGTCTGACACCCGACATGCTGAGACGGGACCCGACGTCGGGCACGGCAGTCAGCGGACTGCGAACTGCCGCGGCGCAGCTCAGCGCCATGCGGCGCGGCGTCAGCCTCGCCGAGTACCTCGGAGCGAGTCCTACCGACAGGGTACGGCTCTACGCGAACATCAACCGCTCGCTGTTCGCCACCGATCGGACTCCTGCCGACTTCGGTCGGGTGGCCGAGCGAGCCGCAAGCGCCGGATTCACGGCGCTCAAGTGCGCGCCGTTCGACGAGATCAGCCCGCCCTCGTCTCCGAGTCTCATCCTCGGCCAGGCCGCGACCGGCCTTGCTAGGGTGCGCGCCGTTCGTGACGCCGTTGGCGCTGACGCCACGGTGCTCGTGGACTGCCACAGCCGCTTCGAGCGCGACACCGCGCCGATCATCGTGGAGGAGCTTGCCAGGCTCAACGTGGGCTGGTTCGAGGAGCCGGTGCAGCCGACCTCGGACGGTGAAGACCTTGCCGCCATCGCTCGCTGGGCGCCGATGCCGGTTGCCGGAGGAGAGTCCGGCTACGGAGTCGAGCTCTTCGACGGGCTGCTGAACACCGAGGCAGTGTCGATAGTTATGCCCGACATCAAGCACTGCGGAGGCGCGGCCGAGGCGGTGACCATCGGACGTTCTACAGGCTCGAAGGGCAAGGGGTTCTCGATGCACAGCCCGTCCGGGCCGATCTCGCTGCTGGCGAGCGGCCACGCGACGGCTGCCGTCCCGAACTCGATGCCCCTGGAGCACGCGGTGTACGAGGCGGACTGGCGGGCCGACCTGCTGGCGCCGCGTGAGCGCGTCGAGAACGGATACCTGTACCTAACATCGTCGCCCGGGCTTGGCGCGGAGCTCGACCTGAAGCTGGTGCGGCGGTTCGGGCGAGTGTGGGACTAGAGTGATTGAAAACGAGGAGCGAGGAGTGACAGAGATCCGTCCTGAAGCCAAGTTTTCCTGGTTCATTCCGATAGATGGCGACGGCGCTCATATCGGCACCGTCCAGGCAGAGCGTCCGCCCACGTTCGAGTACCTCCGCGATGTCGTGCAGACAGCTGAGGACGAAGGGTTCTACTCGCTGCTCATACCCACGAGGTTCGCCAACGGCCTGTTCGACGAGGGAGAGCCGCTGGCAGAGACCTGGACGATGGCGACCGCTCTAGCCGCGGTCACGAGCAGAATCAGGTTCCTGATCGCGCTTCGTCCAGGGTTCATCTCGCCGGGCCTGTTCGCGCAGATGGCGGCGACCCTCGACCAGATCAGCGGAGGCCGTATAGACATCAACATAGTCCCAGGCGGTATCCAGGGTGACTTCGAGCGGCTGGGCGAGGAGAGCGACCACGAACATCGCTACGCTCGCGCCGAGGAGTTCATCGCGGCCTGCCGATCTCTCTGGGATTCCCCACATCCCAAGACCTTCGAGGGAGAGCATGTCAGGCTGAACGGCGCGCTCTGCTCGCCCGGTCCGGTCGGAGACGGTCCGAAGTTCTACCTGGGCGGCGCCTCGGATGCCGCCCTGGGTCTGGCCGGAAGACAGTCCGACGTCTATCTCGCCTGGATACTTCCGCAGGATGTTCTTGGGCCATTCTTCGAGCGCGCCAGAGAGAAGTTCGCCGAGGCAGGACGCACAGGGAGCTTCGGACTGCGCACACACCTGGTCGTCCGAGACACGGAGTCTGAGGCGTGGGACGCGGCTGAGGAGCTGCTGTCCCAGGCGGCATCCGTCGTGAAAGAGCAGCGGAGCGCGGCGTTCGCGGGCACTTCGATGGTCGGGCAGCGGGCACAGGCCAGAGTGGTCGAAGACCACCGGGTCGGCGACCACCTCTGGAATGGCATCTCCACTGTGCGAGTCAACTGTGGCACCGCCATAGTCGGCGACCCTGAACAGGTTGCCAGGGAGCTGCTCGGCTACTGGCGACTCGGAATCGACGAGTTCATCCTGTCCGGCTTCCCGCACGTCGAAGAGTGCCGCCGTGTGGCCTCAGACGTGATTCCGGTTCTGAAGGGGCTGATCGAGGCTGAGCGCGCGTAGCTAGGCGTTCGTTCCCAGACAGGCTCACTCCGATTCCAGAACCTGTGGGTCCAGCTTGTACCAAGACACACTGCCGGACTCGATGACGTCGCTGACTCTGTGGTCTATCTGCACCGCCATGACGGCAGGGTGAGCTCGACGCCCGGTAAACCTGGTCATGTAATCTGCGTTTCTAATGGCCCGATCAGTGTCGCGGTCGTCAGCCGTGTAAGAGATTTCGACTGCGACATAGCAGGGATCTCCGTGTCGATCTACGGCGTCGGCGATGGCGTCGGCTCTTCGAAAACTGTTCAGGTCTCCCCTAGAGATACCCGTCGTATCCGCGTCAACGGTCAGAGAGACTACTTCCGCAAGCTCCAGGAGACGTTTGAACTCACCTATGCCCAGCTCCAAGATGGCAATGGGGATTTCTCGAAGCGCCTGATTCCTTGCATGGGCACCCAAGAGTAACCCGACCTTGTCGTCGAGTCGTTTGAGGTGGCCTTCGATCCGCTCGAACCGCCGATCGGCCTTCTCAAACCGCAGATCGACCTGCTCGAACCGCTGATCGATCTGCTCGAACCTGCGATTGGTGGTTTCGATGAAGGCGGCGAGGGTATCTGGCATGGCGAGCAGTTCGCGCGTCAGCAGACGGGAGCGCAACGCCTCCAGCCACTCAGGATTGGCGTCGAGAATCCTTATGAGGTCTTCGATTGTGTCGATATTCGTCGTCATAAAGCGCCTCTCGCGTCACATAATATACCACGAGCATGGCTTCTACATCTAACAGACTTCGATATCTATTCGGGTTCTTTGCGTTTTCCGAAAACGGGTTGGGTGAAAGGACAACAGGACCCTCTCCCTCAGGGAGAGGGCTGGGGTGAGGGTGACCTAAG
>JAAXHZ010000030.1:0-10150 GCA_012270625.1 Dehalococcoidia bacterium
GCAAGGTTATCGGAAGCTATCTCATATCGCGGACGCTCAAGGAGGAGGGCGTGGACACGCTCTTCTACCTTATGGGCGGACCCAACTTCGACATCGTCATGGCTGCCGAGGACCTCGGCATTCGCTGCGTGGACTTCAGACACGAGCAGGCGGCCGCGTTCGCCGCGCACGCCTACGCGCGCGTCACTGGCAAGCCCGGCGTCTGCACTGCCGCCTCCGGCCCTGGAACCCTCAACCTGCTCACCGGCGTGTACACCGCCGCGATCGACTGCGCGCCAATGGTCATTCTAGGCGGCGCGGGTCCGGTCCACGAGATCGGCCGCGAGGCATTTCAGGAGGTGGACCAGGTCGGCATCATGGAGCCGATGATGAAGTGGGTGCATCAGACCACCCAGGCCGCGCGCTACCCCGAGGTCGTCAGCATGGCCTTCCGCAAAGCCACCACCGGACGTCCTGGCCCTGTCTATATCGACTGCGGCGCAGATGTTCTCTACGAAGAGATCGACGAGGAAGACGCCATAACACCCTGGCGCGCCGAGAGACGCAGCAGACCCGCCGCCGAGGCGGACGTCGTAAGGGAGACCATCGACATGCTTGCCGCCGCTGAGCGGCCGATGATCTTCGCTGGTGGTGGAGCGTTCTTCTCCGGGGCGGCGGATGAGCTGACTGAGCTTGTCGATCTGACCTCGACTCCCTTCTACACAGCCCCGATGTCCCGCGGGCTGGTAGCTGAGGACCACGTCGTATCCTTCCAGGCGGCGCGAAGCACCGCCATGCGCGAGACCGACTTCGTCCTGGTCGTCGGCACCAGGCTGAACTGGATGGTCCAGTACGGGCACCGCTTCAATCGAGATGCCAAGGTCGTACAGATCGACATCGATGCCGCTGAGCTCGGACACAACCGCGACATCGACCTCGGCATCGTAGGCGACGCCAAGGCGGTGATGTCGCAGCTCGTCGAGGAGGCGCGGAATCGTGAGGCCGACTGGGCCGGCCGCCTGGAGTCAGACTGGATCCTGCGCCTGCGTGACGTAGAAGACCAGCGTGCCGCGCAGGGAGCCGCTCTCCTGAATTCTGATCAGACTCCGATGCACCCGCTGCGTCTCTGCAAGGAGATCCGAGAGTTCCTGGATCGCGACGCGATTGTCTCAGTGGATGGCAACGAGATACTGCACTTCGGACGCCAGTCCATTCCGACGTTCGAGCCCGGACACAGGCTGAACTCGGGCGTCACCGGCACAATGGGCGTCGGTCTGCCATACGGCATAGGCGCGAAGCTCGCCAAGCCCGACAAGCAGGTGCTGGTGCTGCACGGCGACGGCTCGATGGGCATGAACGCGATGGAGCTGGACACCTGTGTCCGCCACAACATCCCGGTGGTGACCGTGATCTCCAACAACGCCGGCTGGACCGCGCGGACGCCCGACCGCCGCAAGCCCGGACGCGAGCTCGGCTTCACCAACTTCGACGGCATGGCCCGCGAGCTCGGCGCCTACGGCGAGACGGTCGAAGACCCCAACGAGATCAAGCCTGCCCTCCAGCGCGCGTTCGACAGCGGCAAGCCCGCAGTCATCAACGCCATAGTAGAGCCAACCGCCGCCGGCGTGTCCCGGGCCTGGGGTGGCTCACGCATGGAGTAGAGACTAGAAGCCCTACTGGAATCGGAATCTAATCAAGCAGGGGACAGATCCATATCTGTCCCCTTGTGTTTTTGTGTCGAATGACTGTACATAGCGCTGCCTGCATTCAACTTTGGCTGGGATGATCGTTCGTCCAGAGCTCGACGAAGAACAAGCTCTAGTTCTCGTCCCCCAGCCACTCGACCATGAGGATTCCGATCTCTGCGGCGCGGCCCAGCAGCTCAGGATTGACATGCTGGATCTCGTCCGCCGGCGAGTTGATTCGCGATAGGTCGTTAGAGAGCATCCACATCACCGGGATGCCTGCCTCACCAAACGGCGTGTGGTCGCTTGCCCATCCTCTCTGGTTCCCTTCATGGAAGAGAGTCAGTCCGAGAGTGTCCCCGATTCGCAGCGCCCGATCGACCAGTTCGCCGTCGCCAGCCACGCCGAGCGCCGTCCCGGAACCGAATGCGTCGAAGTTCAGCATGGCGATCGTATTGTCGATCTCTTGCTGGCTCATGTTGTCCGCGTAGTGGCGACTGCCGAACAGCCCGACCTCCTCTGCACCGAACAGGATGATCCGCACATCGAACGGGTAGTCACGCTCGGCTATATGGTCCGCAATGGTCAGCACCGTAGAGACGCCTGACCCGTTGTCGCTCGCTCCCTGGGTGTTCGGCACAGTGTCGTAGTGCGCGCCGATTATGACGGTTCGCTCGCCGCTCGCGGTCCTTTCCATGTCTGCGATGACGTTCCTCGATGGTGATACCTGCTCCCCAGCCGAGATTGTCGCTGCTACTTCGCCTTGCTCCATGAGGTCGAGCAGCATCAGCCCGTCCTCCTGACTAATCGCGACCGCAGGGATGGTCGGATAGTCGGCGAACCTCCCGAAGAACAGCCCACGCTCGTTGTTGAAAACAATCGCTCCAACAGCACGAGCTTCGGCGACTCGCTTGACCTTCTCCTCGAACGTGATGTCGCCGCGTTCTATCAGCGCGATTCGGCCTGCCAGCCCCTCAGAAGGAATGTCCTCCTCGAACGCGCGGCCCACGTCTGACAGCAGACCTACGGAGATGCCAGAGAGCGTCATCGCAATAGGGAGAGCTCTCACCTCGTCCGGTGTGGACACTCCAGACGACGACAGGGTCACGCTCGCCACGGTCTGGGTAACGCTGAAGTCTTGGAGCGAAGTGTCGTAGCCGAGATCGCTGAGCCGTACTTGCAGGTGTCGAGCCGCCTCCAGCTCCTGGTCAGTCGCACTCTCTCTCGGACTGTACTCTTCGGTAAGCTCTTGAAGCGTCTTGAAGACCATGTCCGCAAGCACACTCGGCGCTGCCGGGGTTCTTATGACAGCAGGCGCGGGAGTAGGGGTAGGTCGCGGCGCCGGTGTCTGCGTGGGCAGCATCGGCATTGGAGTCGGCGATGGCCTCGGCGTCGCTGTCGGCCCCGGTTCGACTGTCGCAGTTGGGGGCGCCGCGGTCTCCGTGGGGACAGCAGCTACTGGGGGTGGAGCCTCTTCGGTACCGCACGCGACGAGTACGGCCATCGCAACGACGACGGTTAGCAGGACGCGGGCGGTGAGAGACTTAGGGAGAAGTTTCATGGTGTGAGGTTACAGCTTTCGTATTTGCAGTTACAACGATTTCGGCTGCTGGCGCTAGGTTGGGTCATGTCGCAGCTAGAAGACGCAGCCGATAGGAGTGTAGGGGCGGTTCGTGAACCGTCCTTACCTCATCTCATCTGCCAGCGAGTCCAGCATGGCAATGCCGGTCTCGGCGGCGTAACCGAGCAGGTCGGGGTTTATGTGCTCGATGGTGTCTTCCGGGGAGTTGATGCGGGAGATGTCGCTGGACGACAGGAACAGCGTCGGGATTCCGGCCTCTTGGAACGGCGCGTGGTCGCTGTTCGACATTCCACCACCTTCCAGGCTGATGGATGCGCCGAGTTCTCTCCCGATATCAATAGCTTCCGATGTAAGGTCGAAGTCACCACTCACTGTGAGCGAGTTCCCCGAACCGAGCGCGTCGAAGTTCAGCATCGCGATCGTGCTGTCTATCTCCTGATAATGGCTCATTCTTTCGACGTAGCGCTCGCTGCCAAACAGTCCAAACTCCTCTGCTCCGAACAGGACGATTCGGATGTCGAAAGGGTAGTCTCGTTCTGCAACGTGCCTGGCGACGGTCAGCAGCGCGGCCAGGCCAGAGCCGTTGTCGCTGGCGCCTTGTGAATTGGTCGCCGTGTCGTAGTGCGCGCCGAGGATGACTCGCCGCTGCGGGCGGTCGATGTCCTCACTTCCACGCATGGTCGCCACCACGTTCTGGGAGAACAGCTTCCTTTCGTTGACAGCGACGGCAGCCGTTACTTCCTCCTGTTGGATGAGTCTCAGAAGTGCGGAACCATGGCTGCCTCCTGAGTATGCTGAGATCACCGGTATGGTCTGGGGGCCGTAGGGTGACAGCGCGCCAAAGAGGTGATCTTCGGTAGTCAAGACCATCGCTCCAGCTGCGCCCGCCTTCGTGACACGGCGAATCTGCTCATCAAAAGCGCTCGCGCCGTGCTCCATGAGCGCGATCCTGCCATTAAGTCCCTCGTCCGGTATGTCTTCGTTGAGCGCCTCTCCCACGAATGTCAGCAGGCCAGTGGCGGAGCCGGCTGACATCGTGACCGCCCCCGGGTGCAGATGCGAGCGCTCGGTGTTCATCAGCGGCTTGCCATCATCGGATGTCAGGTGTACGTCGGCCCAGATGATATGGGGAGTGTCGAACTCCTGGAGCGAGGTGTCGTAGCCAAGCGCGTCGAGGTTCTTTTGGAGGTAGAGCGCCGCGTCCAACTCCTGGTCGGTCCCGCTCTCACGAGGGCTGTACTGCATGGTTAGCGTATTCAGAGCGGCATATGCCTCGTCTGCCAGCGCGCTTGCCTCAGGCGTGGGTAGTATTAGAACCGCGCCGGGCGTCGGAGTAGGTCGCGGAGCTGCCGGCCACTGCTCAGCCATCTGTGCGGAATCGTTGCACGCGGCGAGGACGACTGCCGCGGCCACGGCGGTTAGCAGGATGCGGGCGGTGTTAACGATCAGGGGGATGTTCATGCTGGAGTGTAGTCTATCCCATTTGGTCTGCGGTCAAACCGTCCGTGAGTCTATCTCGACTGTCTGAGGGGCGCGCATCCACCGCGGCGCCCACCAGTTAAGGCTCGACATCACTCTCATCAACGCGGGCACCAGCAGCGCGCGCACGATTGTAGAGTCCACCAGCACCGCGATTGCCGTTCCCAGTCCGAGCGCCTTGATTATCAGTATATCGCCGGTGGCGAATCCCGCCGAGACCAGTATAAGAATCGCCGCCGCGCTTGTGATGATACGTCCCGACCGCTCCATGCCCACAGCGACAGCCCTCGTGTTGTCTCCGGTGTGCTCGTACTCTTCCTTGACCCTGCTGAGCAGGAACACCTCGTAGTCCATGCTCAGCCCGAACACTACCGAGAATACCAGTATGGGCACAGTCGCTTCGGTGAAGCCTTCTGCTGTGAATCCCAGCAAGCGCTCGAAATTGCCCTGCTGGAACACTAACACCAGCGCCCCAAAGCTCGCGAGGATGCTGAGCGCGTTGAGAGCCACCGCCTTGAGGGGCAGGATAACCGACCGGAACAGCAAGAGCAGCGCAACATAAGTGACGATCACCACGTAAACGATCACCCTCGGGAAGTCGGAGTACATGCTGTCCACGGCGTCCTGGAGGTCTGCGGTAACGCCGGTGACCCGGACCGTCATGTCTCCGCCCGGTGGGTTCGAGCGGATATCGGATACCAGCGCCTTGCTCTCGTTCGAGGTCGGAGAATGCCTGGGCACCACTCGGACTATCTGGGTGCGCAGGTCGTCGCTGACCAGCTCACTGAACACGGCGAAGGCTTCTTCGCTTCCAGCAGGAGCCGATTCACTGAGGCTGGAAAGCTCTTGGATCTGCTCCCTCGCCATGCGCGGTCCAGCGCTGAAGATGCTATCGACGCGAAGTACCCTGGGGTCTCTCTCCATTCGCTCGATGAACTCCAGGTTCGCGGCAATGTTCTCGGCAGATAGCGTAGAGCTAGGCGAGCTCTCGACCAGAATTACCTGCGACAGCTCACCCGGCCCGAACCGCTCGGTGGCCAGGTCCTGTCCCTGTCTCGACTCCGCCTCCTCGGGGAGGATAGACGCCAACGCGCTTCCCAGGTTGACGCTCAGAAACGGCAGTCCCAGCAGGATCAGGAAAGCCGTGGTCGGGATGATTACGGCTATTGGGTATCGCATCACCCACCGTGACAGGGTGAACCAGAAGCCGCTTCTCGAAGTCTGGCGTCGCCAGATGGACAGCCTGTCCACACGGTGTCCCAGTATTGTGAACAGCGCTGGCAGCAGGGTCAGCGCTATCAGCATCGAGAAGAGTATGACGGTGATGCCGCCCACCCCCAGAGAGCGCAGCATCATGAAGTCGAAGAACAGCAGCCCCGACAGCGCAATCACGGACGTCCCCGCCGAGAACACTATCGCCTTACCGGATGTCTGTATGGTCACTACTACCGCCGAGGCGACTCCGTCTGCGCGCTGCAGCTCCTCCCTGAACCTGCTGACCATCAGCAGCGAGTAGTCCACTGCCATGCCAAGCCCCAGGAACGACGCGATGTTCAGCACGAATATGGATACGTCAGTGACCTGCGCGACCAGGAACACCAGCGCGAGCGTCGTCACGACGCTCAGCGCTCCCATCGCCACGGGCAGACCGGCCGCGACCACGCTCCCGAACACGATCAGCAGCGCAATGGCCAGCAGGGGTATGGTGATGAGCTCCGCCCGCTGCAGGTCCCGCTCGGAATAGACGCTGAGGTCGGCGAACAGCGCGATCCCCCCAGTCACCCACACGTCCAGCTCGGTCTCGGCGAGACCGCTCCGAATCGGCCCCACCATGTCCACGGCTTCGTCGATCGAGGCGTCCAGCTCCACGAACGAGTAAGTGGTCCGTCGGTCGTCGGTTATCAGCGTGTCACCGGGCGCCCCCGTATCTGGGTACGGGGCAAGGCCGTAGAACGTGACTATTCTCACCACGCTGGGCATCTGCCTCAGCGGAGCGACGGTTCGCTCCACCGCTTCGGCGTAGGCTGGATCATCGACGCTGAGCGAGTCGCTCGAAAATACCAGTGTGACCGACGATTCTGTGAGGCCCAGCTCGTCAGCCGCAATGCGCAGCGCGATCCTCGACTCTGTATCGACCTCGCCGAAGCCGTGCTTGAGATCTGGGACTACTCGAGGAGCAAACGGAACGCTCGCGAGAAACACCGCCACCCAGCCCCCGATGACCCACCATCGGAACCTGATAACGAACGCCGCCAGCCGGGTCAGCACTCCGCCGGCCTCGTCACATCCGGCTATGCCTGTGAGATTCGCCAGTGGCCGGGAGAGATTTCTTCGGTAGTCATCTCGTGCGCTCTGCACACGGCGCGGAATCGCGCGAACTGGTGCTCCGACGTGTTGATGAGGTCGATGACTGGCCCCCCCGTGGAGTCAGGCAGCACACTGTCTTTGATCACGCGCAGAAGTTCATCGAAGAACGACGGGGTGACGGCAGCCATATTGGCAAAGTCAACAGTGAGGCTCCCATTGCCGCTCCCATTCTCCAAGATCGCACTGACGATCGGTTGGATCGAACGCGCTGTTCTACGGGACGATAGCGCCCTGCGCTTTGTAGCATCATAGAGGCTGAGCACTGACATCACGATGATCTATCACCTGTTGGAACGTTGATGAATGCCGAGGTTCCGGGGAAGAGATTGGAACGGCTTGTCCTAGTTGGCTCAGCGCCTCCCCCCACATGGAGAAATCCGATACCGGAGTTGATGTTTAGTTCCCTGTTCGGTGGAAGGATGTCGTTCACGATATGATGGAGGCCCATCCCTCGCAGACTATCTTGGGTACCACTGACACTCTCAAGCGTAGCGTAGTCAATCGCGTTCCAATCAGTCAACGCGAGTTGGGCATACTCAGGGTTCTTTTGGAGGGAAGAGCGTATGCCAATCCCGCCGTCCGCGACTGCACAGACGAACCTAGGCGGATCCCATTCGTAGAATTGCACCAGACCGAAGGCGCTTACGGACGACTCGGCGTGCTCAACAGCGTTGTTCGCAAGTTCCGCGAACGCCACTGCGACGTCGGTATGAACATTGACCGAACTGAGATTGTGACTCTCTAAGTTCTCGATCACAGTGTTTTCCAATTCTTCGACGCCAGAAATTGAGCCTAGTTGCGTGATCGGCAATACTAGCTGCCATCGATCGAAATTGGGTGGGGCATCGTAGTCGACATCGACTCCGGCATCCTTCAAAGTTCTGAACAGCCCGAGATCATTGAGATAATTGGCTATCGACAGCCGAACTGGAGCAATCAACTCACACGGGACTACCCGCTCTGCAACCAAAAGCGCATAGATCGTACACCACAGCACCCCCGCCGGCCTCACAAACTCACACTGGCTCAAGTCGATTCTGACCGAGTCCCAGTCGAAGTCATCGCGTCTCGGGTCGTTATTGGAAACTTGGTACCCGACCAGGTTCCCCACGTGACCAAACTGCCCTTGGACGCTGATCTCCAGCGCAGACATCGGCGTTTCCCTACCGGACCGGGCTACCCCAGCAGCTTGGGCTGTGTCCCGTTTGCGCGACCGTTGCGACGTCCGTTGGTGGATGCCTTGCTGGCCTTACTCTTCGGCTTGGCTGTCTTGTCCTCGGACTCATTCTGGAGACTCAGGTCGCTGACACAGCTTATCGAAGCGACGGCGTCGCCTTCGGCGGGCTTGAATATGGTCACTCCCTGCGCTACCCGATCCGTGTTCCTTATCTCGGAAAGATGTGTCCTCAGTACCTGCGCCTGCTCTGAGACGACGTACACCTCCTTGCTGTCGTCGATCACCTTGGCATCTGCTACGGGTCCAGTCTTGTTAGTGATCCTCAGAGTCCGCACTCCTTGACCCGCTCTGCCCTTCTTGCGATATGAGCTGAGGGGCGTAATCTTGCCAAAACCGAGTGCGCTGATTACCAGCAGCTTGGCTGAGGGTGGCCCGACGTCCATCGAGACCACTCTGTCGTCGTTGAGGAGTTTCATCCCCTTGACACCCATACCGCCGCGATTCATGTACAGACGAACTTCATCTTGTCCAAATCGCAGCGCCTGACCGTTGCGGCTAACCAGGATGATATTGTCATTCTGTCCGGCGGCACGGACGGATACCAGCTCATCGGCTGTGCCAAGATTCATCATGTTGTAGCCGGATGGCCGGACGTTGGCTACTGCGCTCAGAGCGATGCGCTTGACCTGTCCTTGAGCCGTAGCGAGCACGAGGACGTGGTCTTCCGACTGGAGCTCCTCGCCAGACATTCCTATGACTGCCGTTACATTCTCGGCGCTGCCCACAGGTATGACGTTGACCAGCGGCACGCCCCGCGTGTTGCGCGACGTGTCTGCCCGCAGCTCGTAGGCTGTCATCGAGTACACACGGCCCTTGTTGGTGAAGAACAGCAGCTTGTCGTGAGTGTCCACGACGAGCAGGTGCTTGACCGCGTCGTCGTCTCGGGTGGTCATTCCACCGACGCCCTTGCCTCCGCGGTGCTGATTGCGGTACGTGCTGGCTGGGATGCGCTTTATGTACCCGCCCTGGCTGAGTGTGACGACGATCTGCTCGTGCGGTTCGAGCGATTCACGAGACAGGTCGGAGACCTCGTGGCTGATGTCGGTCCGCCGGTCGTCGCCGTGCTTCTTCTTGAGGGCGCGAAGCTCTTTCTTGACCTCGTTGAGCATCTTGCGTTCCGACGCGAGCAGATCTTCCATCTTGCGGATTGCGGTCTGAATCTCGTTGTACTCGTTTTCGAGCTGCTGACGCTCAAGCGCAGCCAGTCTGCGAAGCTGCATGTCCAGGATCGCCTGGGCCTGGTCGTCGTCAAGACCGAACCGGACGATCAGCTGCTGCTTGGCGTCCTGCGCGCTCTCCGCGTTGCGGATGAGATGAATAACCTCGTCGAGATTGCTGATCGCGACTCGCAGCCCGGCGAGGATGTGAGCGCGCTGCCGCGCCTTGGCCAGCTCGAACTCCGTCCTGCGACGGATAACCTCACGCCTGAACTCCAGGAACTGCTGCAGCGCCTGTCTCAGCGTTATAACTCTCGGCATACCGTCCACGAGGGCCAGCATGTTCGCCGAGAACGAGCTCTGCATCGCGGTGAACTTGTACAGGTTGTTGAGCACGACCATGGGCTGCACACCGGTCCGAAGCTCGAACACGATGCGCATTCCCTCGCGGTCTGACTCGTCGCGGAGGTCGGAAATCCCTTCGATCTTGCGGCTCTTGACCAGTCCGGCGACCTTCTCGACCAGCGCGGCCTTGTTGACCTGGTATGGAAGCTCGCTGACGATGATCTGCATCCGGTTGGAGCGGCGCATAGGCTCGATCTCAGCCTTTGCGCGGACTATTATCTGGCCGCGACCCGTGGCGTACGCTTCACGGATGCCGGAT
>JAAXHZ010000030.1:10385-11452 GCA_012270625.1 Dehalococcoidia bacterium
CTCGCGGGCAGGACTACCGGCTCGCGCAGGGTGCCGTCGAAGTTATCGGCGAAATCGACCGTGTCCTGGTCGATGTTGGCAAGCATCTCCTCCGCAATGGCCGCCATTCGCGCCTCTGTGTACCGCATCGCGGCAGGCGGGTCGTTGTCCACAGAGCCGAAGTTGCCCTGTCCGTCCACCAGCGGAGCGCGGAGCGTGAACGGCTGCGCCATTCGCACCAGCGCGTCATAGACCGCCGCCTCACCGTGCGGATGCCACTTGCCCAGCACCTCTCCCACGAGTCGCGCGCTCTTCTTGTAGCCGGAGTTCGGTCTCATGCTCAGGTCCTGCATCGCGTACAGGATGCGCCGCTGGACGGGCTTGAGGCCGTCGCGGATGTCGGGCAGGGCCCTGGAGACGATGACGCTCATGGCGTAGTCGAGATACGAGCTTCGCATCTCATCCACGATCTGAGTCGGCTTGATATATCCAAATTCGGTTTTGGTGGTTACCATGAAGAGCTCCTTGTTCGCCGAGGCGAACAGGCATAGATCTGAAGAGGACTCATGCGATGCTGAATCGCAGGCATCGCAGGGCTCTGGGACACTGCCTGAAGCGGGTGATTCGAGAGGGCGCTGCCAAAGGGATTCTGAATTACATCCGATTACTGATATTATACCATTTTTAGGCGTTTTCTTGGTCTTTTACGAAGGTGTTCCGGAGGGTCTTTTCACTATCGACCATCACACAGACGGAGAGAAAATTGCATAAGTGCAATTTTTGAGGAGTGAGTGGAGAGGAGTGAGGAGTGAGATGCTGCCTGGACCATCCCAATGGTGGCGTATCTGGGACTTATGAAATTTTCGCAGACGGAGTAACTTAGGTCACCCTCACCCCCGTATCAAGTACGGAGAAAATTGCACTTATGCAATTTTCGGGGAGTGAGTGGAGAGGAGTGAGGAGTGAGAGCCTCCCCCAGCCACACTATTGACCACGCATCTGGGACTTGTGCAATTTTCTTCAAGTACGGGGCAGGCTCCAGTTCTCTCCCTGAGGGAGCTTACAAGGGTAGGCATTCGTGCTTTTCA
>JAAXHZ010000031.1 GCA_012270625.1 Dehalococcoidia bacterium
GTATCGCGCCGTCGATGTTGGTGCAGACGACCGGCCGATGCTCAAATTGTAGCCGTCGAGATAGGCGGGCGGCAACAGGTGCTGGTGTCAGGTTAGGGCCTTTCGATTGTACGACACGGTACGAGTAAAGATGCATCGATCATCCTCGCCCCAACCCTCTCTCTGGGAAGAGGGGGCCTGTTGACTGAGTTCAAGGCTGAAGGCTATACCGCTATAAGCGGGTGAGGATGAAGCCCTTTTCGCCTCTGACGCGGACGGTGTTGGGGCGGGCGACGACGACGCCGGCGATGGTGTTGTCGAGCTTGGACTGGTTCATCTTCCAGGTGAGCTCGACGGTATCGACCGGGAGATCGGTGGTGGCGAACTGGATCTCCTGGTACTTGGGCCTGTCCATCATCAGGACATTCTCCCCTTGCCACTCAGCGGAGCCGGCGACAGGCTCGTCGAATTTCAGCGTGACCGAGGATTCGGACCTGTCTATAACGACGGTCACGTCGCGGCGGTCGTTCTCGCTGGGTATGGCGAGGGAGCCTCTGAACTGTTCGGTGTCGGCTGTCTGTGTCATTTGAGTCTCTTTCGGGTGTTGGTTTTTGGCTGTCGGACAAGGTTTGCGGCACGCTTGAGAGTCAAGCATACACAACCTACCATGTCAAATCTGAGAAGCAGATAGTGAACAGTGAGGGCCTCAATCTCTTCGAGGACACAGTGGATCGGGTTGGTCTCGGCGGCGTCGGGGATGTTTCTCACGTCGCTCGATATCACGGTGAACGTCGCGCTTCCGAACATCACCGACAGCTTCGGGACGGACGCGGTGACGATCCAGTGGATCATCATCCTGTACGTGGGCAGCAGCACGGCGATGCACCTGGGACTGGGTGGCGCGGCAGACGCGTTTGGGCTGAAGCGGATGTTCATGCTGGGGCTGATCGCTTATACGGTCGCGGTGTTCGCGATCGGTTTCGCGCAGAGTCTCGGGCTGGTGTTCGGGCTTCGTGTCTTCCAGGCGGTCGGAAACGGACTGCTCATGGCGCTGGCTCCGGCCATCGTGACTTGGCTGTTCCCGTCTGAGTTCAGGGGGAGAGCGCTAGGCATCATGGCTGCGCTAGGGACGCTCGGAATGATGGTCGGTTCCCTGGGCGGCGGAGCGCTGGTGGACGCTTATGGATGGAGGGCGATCTTCCTGGGCAGGGTGCCGCTGTGCCTGGCGGCGATAGCGTTCTCGGCGGCGCTGTTGAGACTGCCCGACGACTCCAGTCGGCCCGGCAGTCAGGGAGAGACGAGAAGGTTCGACGTATGGGGGTCTGCCTCGCTGTTCACGGCGGTTGGGGCGCTGATCCTGATGCTCTCGCTCGGAGGCAGGAACGGGTGGACGGAGGTGTATGTGCCCGGTCTCGGCATCGTCTCGGCTGTGAGTCTGGCGGCGTTCGTTGGAGTGGAGCGCCGGGCGGCGCGTCCGGTGCTTCAGCTATCGATTCTCAGAAACAGGGTGCTGGCGCCCGCATTAGTGGTCTCCATGCTGGCGATGGTCTCGACATTCGTGAACTGGTTCCTTCTGCCGTTCTTTGTGGTGGAGTCGCTGGGCGCGAGCGCGAGCGTGTGGGGTCTGCTGCTGCTGCTAATGACCGTTGCCACCACGCTATCGGCGCCACTGGGAGGCTGGCTCTCGGATCGATGGCATCCAGCGTACACGATAACAGGCGGGCTGATTGCGGCGGCGATTGCGATGGTCAGCCTCTCGGTACTTGACGAGCGATCGAGTGTAGCGCAGGTTGCGCTGGGCCTAGTCGGCGTGGGGATCGGGACGGGTCTGTTCCAGTCGGCGAACGCAAACCTGATCATGGGGGCTATGCCGGCGGACCGCCTGGGCATGGGAGGCGGGATCATGGGGCTGTCGAGGGGACTGGGAACGGTGTTCAGCGTGGCGATAATGGGGGCGATATTCTCAGCGCGCGTGGGAGTCCGGGAGGTGTCTCTGCCGGAAGAGCAGGCGTTCATCCTATCCTTCCAGGACACTTACAGGATCGCGGTGGGTCTGGGGGTGGCGGCGATAGCGGTGTCGTGCACGATCTGGCCGGTGTTTGTGAGAGGCAGGAGGACCTATTCTGGACCACCGGAGAGGTCATCTGCTCCTTGAGGGAGCTTACATGGGTGTGCAGTGGCGCTTTTCACCCTCACCCCAGCCTGCCAATCTGACACAGGTTCGGCGCTGTCTTCGGTATTGACGACCCGGATGTTGAAATATAGGATTCGCGCAACTCGCTTCATATCTATTTGCCGGGGGAGGTTTTCTGATGAAATATGACTACATTGTCGTTGGCGCGGGCTCGGCTGGAGCCATTCTTGCCACCAGGCTGTCGGAAGACCCGAACCGGTCTGTGCTGCTGATCGAGGCCGGACCGGACTATACAGACATCGACAGTTTGCCTGAAGAGGTCAGACAGGGCTACGCAACCGGCATGGACGTGATGACAAGCGACCACAACTGGCAGTTCTGGGGTCAGCCGAC
>JAAXHZ010000032.1 GCA_012270625.1 Dehalococcoidia bacterium
CGAGCGCTTCGACGTCAAGATGTACCTGTACGTCGTCGGCGGCACGATGCTGTCGCTCAACGCCATGTCCGGGGCCGCCTACCACTACGAGCTCTTCGGCGAAGACTCCAACCCGGGAGTCTTCCTCTTCGCCGGGTTCCTGACGTTCTACGTCCTCGACTACTTCATCTTCGAGCGGGTCCAGCTATACACCTACGACTTGATCCACGAGCATCTCGGCTTCAAGCTCATCTGGGGCGGCCTCGTGGTCTATGGATGGCTCTACATCCTCCCGCTATGGGGTATGGCCGTTCACCCGGACCCCGGCTTCTCGACGCCGGTGACCTACATCTGGCTCATCGTGACTGGAACGCTGTTCCTGGTCGGGTGGGGCATCTCGCGCGGCGCGAACATGCAGAAGTACACCTTCAAGCGATGGCCCGACCGCAAGTTCCTCGGCATCATCGATCCCGAGTATATCGAGGCAGGCGACCGTAAGATCCTGTGCAGCGGCCTGTGGGGTTACGCCCGCCACTTCAACTATCTGGGAGAGGGGTTCATCTCCTTCTCGATGGGGCTGGTATTCGGTCACTTCGGCAATCCCTGGGCTTGGACCTACTTTGTCTTCATCGTCTCCCTGTTCACCTGGCGCCAGACGGTCGACGAAAAGAACTGTGCCGAAAAGTACGGCGCGGAGAAGTGGGCCGAGTACCGGGCGCGCGTGAAGTACCGGATTCTTCCCGGCATCTATTGAGCCAACCGTTATTCCGGCGAAAGCCGGAATCCAAGGACGGTGGCCTAGGGATACCCTGAACAAGCCCCGGTGGGTATTGAAAGGGCATACCATAACGTCAACGGCTTGTTCAGAACATCCCTAGGGGCCGACAGACTCCAAGTAACGATCACAAAGGACTTTGCTATGACCATCGAGCAGAACTCCCCCGATCTTCAGCGCCTCATCGACATCGACCAGAGTATAGAGTGGCTGGGGAGCGGCTATGGCGGAGACGGCGGCCCGGCCGAAGGTCCTCTCTGGTGGCACGAGGGCGGCTACCTGCTGTTCAGTGACATCCACAACAACCGCCGGATGAAGTGGACGCCGGGCGCGGGAGTGTCTGTCTTCCAGCAGCCCACCAACCACGCAAACGGGCTGACCCGTGATCTGAAGGGCAGGCTGGTCGCTTGTGAGCACAGTGCCCGCCGGGTGACTCGCCAGGACGCCGACGGTGAAGTCACCGTGATAGCGGCCAGCTACCGAGGCCGACGGCTCAACCGACCGAACGACGCGGTAGTCAAGTCGGACGGAAGCATCTACTTCACCGATCCCGGAGCGCCGGGACCAGGCCTCGACCTAGACTGCTCAGGTGTGTACATGGTCTCTCCCGACCTTGGCGAAATAACCATGATCGTTGGCGATTTTCTGACTCCCAACGGGATCGCATTCTCCCCGGACGAGAGCGTCCTGTACGTCAACGACACTCGCAGGCAGCACATCCGCGCGTTCGATGTTCAGCCCAATGGCACGCTGGCGCTCGCGTCGGATCGCGTGCTGTGCGATCTCAGCGGAGATCGGCCCGGTGTGCCCGATGGGATGAAAGTAGATGTCGAGAGCAACCTCTACTGTGGAGGATCAGGCGGAGTCTGGGTAATAGATTCCCAGGGCAATCATCTGGGCACAGTCGCCCACGGTGAGAGCGCCACCACCAACGTCGCGTTCGGCGGGAACGACTGGCAGACGCTCTTCTTCACGACCTGGAATATGGTAGGAAGTGTCCGCGTGAACATTCCGGGCATACCTGTGCCGACCGACCGGTAGATACTGTCAGCCTCGATACGCTGGTATAGAGCGCTGGGCGAGAAGCTAGGGGAATCGCATGACCCTGCTCCCCAATGCGCCTACGTTGACGTGCGTGCCCTGGTAGGTTCTGGTTGCGCTGTACCCAGGGGCGCCTCGGGCTTGCGGACGAACAGCATCAGCACTCCTCCTGCCAGGGTCAACGCCGCGAATGTTGTAAACGGTACGATGTAGGTGCCCGTCGTGTCGAACATATAGCCGGCGAATAGAGGCGCGAAGATCATCGCGATGTTCATGGGAAACTGTGATATTCCCATAATCGTTGCGAACGCCTTTCGCCCAAAGTATTCGCCCCGTATCGCGGTAGTCAGAGGACTTCTGCCACCGAAGCCGATCCCGTACAGCAGCGCAAACACGTATGCCATGATGGCAGTGTCGAACAGAGCGATGATCAGGATGCCCACCCCTTGGATGAACATGAAGAAAGCGATCATTAGCGTCTTGGGGAGTCTGTCTGCGTAGTATCCCGAGATAAATTGGGCAGGCAGTGCGATTATGGTGTAGGTGGTGTGGACCGCTGCCGCTGCCGTTAGAGACATCCCTGTGTCAGTCAGCTTTGGCACCAAGTGCAGCGCCAGAGTGACGATAGCGACGCTCGACGCGACCTGCGCGATTGTCAACATCCAGAATGCGGGCGTCTTCAGCGCCTGCATCACGGTAAATTCGGGTTCGTCGTCAATCCCGGCCTCGGTAGAGACAACTGACTTATCACCGGCTTCAGGACGTTGCACGTCGCCATCTGGGAGCAGCCCCATATCCGCTGGATGGTTCCGTATCGCTTTTGTCGCAGGCCCGACGATGGCAAGAAGGACGATGCCGATGCCGAGCGCGGTGCTCTCAAATCCGTAGGTGTCGATGGCCAGCGCGAACGGTGTTACCAGCAGTCCGCCGAGGTGTATCCCGGACATTGCCGTTGCCATAGCAAATGAGCGGCGTCTGCTGAACCAGTTGTTCACCAGCGCGATGAGCGCCAGCCATCCTCCCAGCCCCGAGCCGAGCGTAATGAATATGTACGCGCAGTAGAACTGGATGAGACTCTCGTCGAGCGAGTCGAAAGGCAGCACCCTCGCGATGAGACGAAGGTCGCCAAGAGCCTCGATCTGAGACAGCCATATGAAACCCACGCCCATGATGGTGTAACCAATCATCACCATCCGGCGTGTTCCAATTCGATCGATGAGCACACCCTCGATTGGGCCGAGTACAGCGCCCTCTATCCTGGCAAGAGAAAAGGCGCCCGATAGTGCGGTCCGGCTCCACTGGAACTGCCGCTCCAGTGCTACCAGCATTGTGCCGAGACCCTGAAAGACGGTGAGCGACATCAGGGTCAGCATGACCGAGGCCAGCCCAACCAGCCACCAGCCGTAGAAGACACCGCGCACGCCTGCAGCGGCCTGTCTGGCCGAAGTGGGTCTGAATACGCTTTTCCGCACTGAGGAGTTATTCCATTGAGAGAATTGGGGGCTGGCTGCGCCCGTCCGAGATTACCATATTGGATATTCTTCGTGACAGGTTTGGAAGTCTCAGTTATCGTCTGGCTAGCGGTGTACGGCAGGAATCCCGATGATCGGAGACGAGCATACAGGGTATGATGGTGGCGTAAGCATTGGGATTACCCCGCGCACGCGGCCGTTGAAAAATTTCCAAGGAGTAGCCGATCATGCCCCTGGGAGACATCCTGATACCCGAAGCCGATATTGCCCGCGCGATCCCTCGGCTGGTCGGCAGGATAGTCGAAGACTACGGGGATACCGAACCATTGCTCGTGGGAGTCATGGACGGCGCGATGTGTTTCCTCGCTGATCTCATGCGGGCGTTTCCGGATTCTGTGGACGTGGCGACCGCTCGCGTCCAGAGTTACAGCGGAACGCAGTCTGGAGAGATCGCCGTTGAATGGCTTCCCTCTCAGCAGGATGTAGAGGGCCGACATGTTCTGCTGGTTGAGGACATAGTGGATACAGGCGCGACCGTGGCTGCGCTCTCACAACACCTGGCCGATCTGGGAGCTCCTTCGGTTGAAGTGTGCGCGCTGCTGGACAAGCCATCGCGCAGGATCTACGACCTGGAGGTCGCCTACTCGGGGTTCGAAATACCGGACGTGTTCGCAGTCGGCTATGGTCTGGACTACAACGGCGCGTATCGCAACCTGCGGGACGTAAGGAAGATGAACGTCTGACATGTGACAGAGGAGCCGCTGCAAGCGCTTTACGTCGATGGACCGGCACGTGTGAAGCAATGGGGGAGCAAGGGAGGAAAAGCTGGAAAAGCGAACGCCCCAAGTAACCTCGTCCGCGAGACCAGCGTTCTCGTCATGCGATGCGCCGCTGACGCAACCAGTCTCCCGAATCCAACTCCCTGTAAGCCTGCGACGCACCGCCTGCTCGTTCAAGAGTCAGACCTTCCGACCCGGTCGGGGTGTAGCCTGTGGCGTCCCACCTGCCATAACCACCCTGATGGATCATTAGCCTCAACCACTTGGGGCACAATCAAGACTATAACAAGTTTAGATGGTTGTCAATACATAATTTGAGCAATTTGTGAAATTGGTCTGCATTTCGTCTCGTGGAGCTGACGCTCTGCTTTCTCGGTGGCATACGTTGGGTTGACCAGGCGCCGAGCCGCAAAATACAATCGCCCTGCTTTCTGGCAGTTCGACAAGAGAGAGGTGACCTGCGATGGCAGTGGTAGGATCTGGCGACTTTCGATATGAGCGTGTACCCGAGTGGCCTAACATGCCCAAGTATTGGGAGTTCGGAGCGGCCTCGGACGGCGCTGTGAACTCGAACGATGAGGTGTACATATTCAGCCGAGGTCTGCACCCTGTAACGATCTGGAACACCGATGGCAGCTTCATAAGCTCCTGGGGAGAGGGGACGTTCTCCGCAAATCCGCACGGCATCTACATCGCGCCAAACGACAACGTCTGGCTGGTCGATCGCGACTACCATATCGCTACCGAGTACACGCCCGGCGGAGAGGCGCTTCGGACTCTTGGCGAGAAGCTCGCGCCGTCACCGTCGTTCCAGGGTATGCCCTTCAACATGCCGTCAGGGCTGGCCATTGCGCCTGACGGCCACATGTTCGTCTCGGACGGCTACGGCGGCCACCGCGTCCACAAGTTCACCGCCGGTGGGGAGCTCGTCAAGTCATGGGGCAAGCAGGGCACCGGCCCTGGCGAGTTCGCGCTGCTCCACAATGTATGGGTTGACAAGAACAGCAGGGTCTTTATCGCTGACCGCGAGAACAATCGCATCCAGATATTCGACGACGAAGGCAGCTTCCTCGAAGAGTGGACAGACATGGTCGCTCCCGGCGATCTCTGGATTCATGACGACATCATCTACGTCATCGAACAGGGTGGCGGCAACGGCGTCAGCATATGGACGATGGACGGCGAGCTGATAACGCGCTGGCGCGGCAACGAAGGCGCGGGCCTGGGGACGCTGATCGGCGGTCACGGCATCTGCGTGGACTCCCACGGCAGCATCTACGTTACCGAGATCGGCAGGGGCGAGCGCGTTTCCAAGTTCGTCCGTGTCTGACCTACGGAGCCCTGGCTACCGACAGACCTATGACGCGGCGCGCGCCTGCCAACTTCAACGCAGATGCGCACGCCGAGGCGGTCGATCC
>JAAXHZ010000033.1 GCA_012270625.1 Dehalococcoidia bacterium
GAAGGGGCCATACTGGACACGCTGGAAGACTACCCCGACCTCGAATACATTCTCACAACTCAGGAGGGAGCGGCCATGGGCATGGCCGATGCCTACGCTCGCTCCACTCAGCAACCGTCTTTCGTAAGTCTCCACATAGAGACCGGCCTAGCGAATGGGATCAGCCTGCTCCACAATGCTAAAGAGGGCGGCACTCCCATGGTGGTCACCAGCGCCAACAAGGATATCCGCAAGCTGGCGGAGGGTCGGACACAACTGGACGAGATGACCAGGCTCTTTACCAAGTGGAGCGCGGAGGTCACTCATCCCGAGCAGGTTCCGTCAGTCATGCGGCGCGCCTTCACGGAGGCCAAGACACCGCCGACAGGTCCGGTTTACATCGGCTTTTCGGCAAACTCGCTCGATGACGAGGGCGAAGTAGAGATAGTGCCGTCGTCGCAGGGATACTTCAGGATGGCCCCCGACGCGCAGGCGATCTCAGATGCCAGCGCCATGCTTTCGAGCGCTAGCAACCCCGCGATCATCGTGGGCGATCGCCTCGCACAGTCAGGCGGGATCGACGAGGCTGTGCGCGTTGCCGAGCTTATTGGCGCAAGGGTCTATTCATCCGCGTACTCTGAGATGAACTTCCCGACTTCGCATCCGCAGTTCATGGGCCGCTCGGCTCCTGTCTCTCCGGCGGGAAGAGCGCTCTTCGCGGACGCTGACGTGGTGCTGGCAGTTGGCGCCAACGTCTTCAGCGGCTACTTCCACTTCCCGGGACGGGCGCTTGGCGCGGATACCAAGCTCATTCACATCGACCAGGCAGCCAGAGAGATCGGCAAGAGCGAACCTACCGACATTGGCATTATTGCCGACCCTAAGATTGGCCTTGCTCATCTGGCGGATGCTCTTAACTCTGATCTCACGGGTGCGCACAGAGAGGCCGCAAAGGGACGCGCAGCCAATCTAGCTGAGGCCAAGGTGGCGCAGAGAGCGGCGACAGAAGCTCGCCTCAAGGAGCGCTGGGATCTCAGTCCAATGTCCACTGAACGGATGATGCACGAGGTTGCGCAGGCGCTTCCGCCCGACACGCTCATTGCCGACGACTCGGTAACCACGCGCGATTCTATCCATGCTGCCATCGACTTCGATACACCGGGTACGGTTTTTGGAGAGCGGGGAGGCGCGCTCGGCTGGGGCATGGGCGGGACCTTGGGGCTCAAGCTGGCCAACCCGGATAGACCTGTCGTCGGTATCATAGGAGACGGCAGCTCGATGATGACCGTCCAAGCGCTCTGGACGGCAGCTGCTTACAATATCCCAGTCGTGTATCTGATCTGCAATAACCGCGCCTACCGCGTCCTGAAGCTCAACATGAACGTCTATAAGCGGGACATTCTCGGCGAGTCGAATCCTCAGAGCCAGTATCTGGCAATGGACTTCCCGGTCCCGTTCAACATTGCGGGCGTTGCCGAAGGTATGGGTGTCTATGGCCGGAGCGTATCTGATCCGTCTGACATTGGCTCTGCCCTCAAGGACGCTCTCGACTCAGGCCGACCGGCTGTACTCGACATCTCGATAGACGGCTCGGTTGCTTGACCCTTATTGACCGACAACGTATAGTACGCGGCGAATCAGAAAGCCTGCGTCGCGTACCTGCTGGGCTCCTTCCCAGTTATCCTACGCATCGGAGGAAAGACCATGGCATACGGCTCCGGAGACTTTCAATACGAACTAGTGGAGGGATGGGGAGACCTGCCCGACGGGTATGAGTGGCACCAGGTTGCGGGCGTCGCTGTGGACAGCAGCGACAATGTTTATGCCTTCAACCGCAGCTCACATCAGATGATGGTATTCGACCGTGACGGGGCGTTTCTCAACACTTGGGACGAGACCTTCGCGGGTCCGCACGGCATCCATATCGGTCCTGACGACTGCGTTTATCTCGCTGACCGTGATGCCCACATCGTTTCCAAGTACTCACTGGAAGGCGAGCTTCTCATGAGGATAGGCACGGGTCAGCCCTCGGAGACGGGATACACTACCAACGCAGAACCGGTGCCAAAAGGAGCAGGACCATTTAACTTACCCACAGGGATCGCGGTCACCGATGAGGGTGACATATTTATCTCAGACGGATACGGCAACTGCCGTGTCCACCGGTACGACTCAACTGGCTCGCTGATCCTGTCTTGGGGTATGCCCGGGAAGGTGAATCCAGGAGACTTCCACCTGCCGCACGGTATCGGTCTCGACCACGCTGGATACATCCTTGTGTGTGACCGAGAGAACGATCGCATTCAGGTCTTTGACCAAGAGGGCGAGTTCGAGGAGATGTTTACCGGCTTCCGCCAGCCCACCGATCTTCATGTCGGACCCGAGGGCGAGATCTATGTTCCCGAGCTCCAGGGCAGGATGACTATCATCGACAACGAGGGCAGCATTCTGGCCCAATGGGGCGGAGACCGCACACACGAAGCCGGTCTGTTCTGGGCCCCGCACGGAGTTGCGGTCGATTCCCACGGAGACCTCTACATAGGGGAAGTTCTAGAAGGTCAGCGCCTCCAGAAGTTCGCTCGCGTTAGATAGACATGGAGTCCGGACTCTTCGCAATTGTCGGCTTGGTCATCGGCCTGCTTGTTGGCGCACTGTTGACCTGGGTGGCGTTGCGACTGCGTTCAGCCGATTCCCTGTCTCGACTGGAGCGAGAGGCCAGCTCGGCCGCTGCTCTCAGGATGAAATAGGTTGACGGCCAAGTGAGGCAATCCAATGTCGCCCTGTCGCCGCCAACTGACTCCCAATCCTCTATCGTGCAAACCCATTATCAATACTAAGGAGAACGACCTGTGAACGGAGACCAGGCAGTAGCAAAAATCCTCAAGAAAGAGGGCGTGGAATGGATAGCCGCGTTCCCGGCCCAGAGCCTCATCGACGTATGCGCAAGAGAGGGCATCCGGCCTATTCTGTCCCGCCAGGAGCGCGCGGGCGTGAACATGGCGGACGGGTACAGCCGCATCAAGAACGGCAACACAATCGGCGTGTTCACGATGCAGACAGGACCAGGATCAGAAAACGCCTTTGGTGGCGTGGCCCAGGCGTTTGCCGACTCGGTCCCGATCCTATGCCTTCCCGGCGGCCAACCGTTCGACCGGATGGACGTTCATCCCAACTTCGAGGCGGTTAAGAACTACGGCGGCATCACCAAGTGGATGGCGCTCGTCAACAGCGTAGAACGGATCCCCGAACTGATGGGCATGGCGTTCAGCCAGCTAAAGCACGGCAGGCTTGGACCCGTGCTGCTAGAGCTTCCACGCGACGTGATGATCCAGGAGATCCCCGACGCCTTGGTGGACAGCTACAAGCCTGTCAAGCCACTGAAGTCAGGTGGCAGCCCAGAGGACGTCCGAGACCTCGTGTCCGCAATCCTCGCCGCCGAGTCTCCTGTCATCAACACAGGACAGGGAGTCATGTACGCTGAAGCCACGGATGAACTTGTGGAGTTCGCCGAACTGACCAACATCCCGGTCATGACCACGCTCGCGGGCAAGAGCGCGTTCCCCGAAGACCACCCACTCGCGCTCGGTACGGGAGCATCGTCCGGGACACTGATGTGCCAGCATTTCCTGTCCAAGGCAGACTTCGTTCTTGGCATGGGCACCAGCTTTACAATCTCCAACTTCAATGCTCCCATGCCTGGCGGCGTTACGCTCGGCCACTCGACAAACTGCGCCGAAGACGTCAACAAGGACTACCGCGCCGACTATGGCGCAGTCGGAGACGCCAAGGTGGTTCTCCGCCAGATGATCGAAGAGACGAAGAGTCAGCTCGGCGAGCACGGACGCGGCGACGTGCACGGGGTTAGGGAAGAGCTAGCCAAGGTCAAGGCCGACTGGATGGCCGAGTGGTCGCCGTCTCTCAACTCTGACGAGGTCCCCATCAGTCCGTATCGTGTCTTTACCGAATTGATGAAGGCAGTGGACGTTCGTGAGACGATCATCACTCACGACTCCGGCTACCCACGCGAACAGATCGTTCCGTTCTGGCCGGCGGTCACTCCACGCAACTACATCGGATGGGGCAAGTCAACTCAGCTTGGCTACGGCCTCGGTCTCGCTCTGGGCGCGAAGATGGCCGAGCCGGGCAAGCAGGTCATCAACATCATGGGCGACGCCGCCTTCGGAATGGCGGGCCTCGATATCGAGACCGCGTCACGATCTGACATCCCCATCCTTACCGTAGTTCTTAACAACGGAGTCATGACGCACTACTACGACCACATGCCGTTTGCCACTGAGCGCTGGAACAGCAACGCTCTGGGCGGAGAGTACGCCGAAGTCGCGCGCGGTCTGGGAGCCTACGCAGAGAAGGTGACCGACCCCGGCGAGATCGCTCCGGCGATCCAGCGTGCGCTTGCTGCCAATCGCGAAGGACAGCCGGCCCTCCTTGAGATGAAGTCCAAGGAAGAAGAGAATATCTCCCGCTACTGGCGGTAGTCCGATTGACAAACTGAACCATAGGGGCGGTCCTTGTGGCCGCCCGCTGTGGTTCCTGTAGGGCGTGCTAATCCGCGGCCCACCAGATAACGCTCAGCCAAGGAGTTGAGGGACGCCGTACATGACCCGTGTTGCCCGCAGGTTCGGTTACGCCCACGTAATACTCGCCATAGGGTTTGTCGTACTCTTCTTCGGCACTGGGTCCCGCTATGTGTTCGGGCTGGTGCTCGTGCCCATGACGGAGGACCTTGGCTTAAATCGCTCTACTCTGTCTTCTGCGCTTCTGGCGTTCATGATCGTGTCTGCGCTGGCTATGCCGGTCGTTGGTAGGCTGATCGACCGTCACAGCATCAGGACAGTGATGGCAGTCGGGGCTATCCTCGGCGCATCGGCCATCGCCCTGATGGGCGCCGTGAGCTCCGCATGGCACCTGTTCGCGCTTTACGGGCTGCTCTATGCCGTGGGATTCGCGGCGACGTCTGTGGCCCCGGTCAGTGTGCTCATGAGCCGGTGGTTTCCCAACAATACCGGCCTCGCGGCCAGCGCGGCCATAACCGGCAACGGCACGGGACAGCTCGTCATTATTTCACTGCTCACCTCGTTCCTCGCAGATATCGGCTGGAGGCGGGCTTACTTCATACTTGGGATAGTCAACGCCGCGGTTGTAGTTCCGATCGTGCTGATATTCGTTCGATCGGATCGACCCCGTCAAGCTGAGAGATCTCGCGGACATGGCGTCAGCGGAGAGCAAACCTCTATGCGCGCCGTTCTGTTGGCGCGCGACTTCTGGCTTGTGACAGGGATGTACGCCGTCTGTGGTTTCCAGGACTTCTTTGTCGCGACTCACATAGTCGCATTTGCGCAGGACAGAGGCGTGGGCGACTTTCTGGCAGGCAACATCCTGGCGTTCATGGGACTCGCGGGCCTCGTGGGAGTTCTGCTTTCGGGAGCACTGGCTGACAGGTACGGGGCATCTCGTCCCACGCTTATCTGCTTCTTGCTCAGGATAGGTCTGTTCGGGTATATCCTGTTCATGCAGGACACGATCAGCATTGCGGCAGTCGCGCTCCTGTACGGATTCACGTTCACGATGACCGCCCCGCTCACAGTAGTATTCGCCGGCAATATCTTTGGGACAGCGAGACTCGGCAGTGTAAGCGGGATCATCAACATGGTCCACCAGATCATGGGAGGTCTCGGCGCGCTGGTGGGAGCGTTGATCTTCGACGCAACCGGCAGCTATATCGGGGCTTTCGTGTTGATGTTCGCGCTGTCGGTACTGGCAGCGGTTGCTACCGCAATGATCCGGGAGAGGCCGTTCACTGGGACCGCTAGAATGGCCCACATCCACTGAAGTCGGTCAACTTCAGCCCGCTTTCCTCGATGTGCCGCCGGAGGCGGCTAAACCTGATCAATGGGAAGTCACTTCCCAGCAGAACTCTTTCTGGCCCGATGATGCGTGACACTGCTGTGGAAACACCGGCCTCGTACAGAAACGGAGATGCGGCCGTATCGAACCAGACGTTGTCGAGGGCCTCTTTCACTTCGGGCATCAGAGCGTAGAAGGGAAGTCCTCCACCCCAATGCGCGCAGACGATCTTCATATTCGAGTAGTCACGCGCATTCTCGATGAACCGCATGAGCACTTCCGGTGTCGTGCGTCCTTTGCCCTGATACAGGTGACCTACAGGCTCTGACGAGTGGGTCGTGATGACAAGGCTATGCTCATCTGCCACTTCCAGGATTGGCCTCATCGTGTCGGCGTCGCCGGGATCGAAGCCCTGTGTGTCCGGATGCAGCTCACCGAGTCCCCTGAGACCAAGTCGAACACACCGTTCCACCTCGCGAACCGCGTCGTCGCCCCAATCAGGATTGACGGACGCGAGTCCGATCAGGCGTTCAGGATGCGCTTGGACAGACTCTGCTATGTAGTCGTTGCACTCTCTCGCGAGCTCGACGTCGGTCCATCCGAAACCCATCGCCACGGAGCGGTCAACACCGTCGTGATCCATCGCCGCGATCAGGTCTTCGACAGAGGCGAGCTTGGCCCTGGGATCGGCGAACAGCTCCCTGAACGTAGCATCGCGCTCTATCCACTTCTCCCGCTCCTGCGACACCCAGGGCGGCAAGATGTGCGTGTGAAAGTCGGTTACCAACGCTACTGCGCTGTCATCCCCCCGTCGATCACGAGTTCGGAACCGGTGATGTAGGACGACTCATCCGACGCCAGGAAGAGTATGCCGCGAGCAATCTCCATCGCGTCGCCCATCCGACCCATCGGGATGCGTTCCAGCATGAAGTTCAGCCGTTCGTCGTTCTCAGCTCCCGCCTGCGTCATGGGAGTCAGCATGAAGCCGGGGTGCACTGAGTTCACCCTAATCCCGTCTCCGGCAAGCTGCACCGCGGCTGATTTGGTGAAGATGCGAGATGCTCCCTTGCCCGCGTGATACGCGGTGGAGCCGATGCTGCCGACAATCCCGTAGATCGACGAGATGTTGATTATCGAGCCTCCGCCTGCCGCTCGCATGTGGGGAATCGCGTACTTGGTGCCCAGGAAAACACCCTTGCCATGTACGTCCATCTGGCCCTGCCAAACTTCTTCGGTGGTCTCCTCCACTGTCGGACGGCCTCCGGTGCCCGCGTTATTGACCAGCACGTTCAGGCCGCCGTAAGTTGAGACGGTCGTCTGGACGGCATCCTGCCACTCGCTCTCGCTGGTGACGTCCAGCCGAACGAACGTGGCGTCGTGCCCTTCGTCACGCATCTGCGCAACCGTTCTCTCGCCAGCCTCGACGTCGATGTCCGTCAGTACCACCCTGGCGCCCTCTTCGGCGAACAGCCACGCGGACGCTCCGCCGAATCCCATTAGCTCTCCCTTTACGCCGTGAGCAGCTCCGGTGATAAGAGCTACCTTGTTCTCGAGCCTCAATTTGCACACCTCCGATCCGGTCTGGTGACGCCGATTATATCAGTTGTCCGGTCAGACAGGACGTGCTAGAGTCCTGCCATGTTGAGTGTGAGGACTGGGGGGAAGACCTGTCTCTCTGGTCGGCGTGAGGAGGATTTCATGTGTGCCGCGACCTCTCTCGTGCCGCGACTCCTGACTCGGTGTGGAAGTGGCCTTGTCTAGGGACATCCTTGCCCAATGGCTGCTCCGGCTCGGATTGTTGATTGCTGCCATGATCGGCTTGGGTATAGCGGTACGCCAGACGGAAATACTCGATAAGCTCCTGATCTATTTCCCCCAGCGCGATTTGTCCGCTACGCCCGCGGAAGTGGGCATGGATTACAGCCATGTCTATCTGACCACAGCAGACGGCATCCAGATTCACGGGTGGCACGTGCCGGGTGAATCTGATGCGACGCTGCTGTGGTTTCATGGCAATGCCGGGAACATCAGCAACAGAGTAGATAACATCGCCGTGCTCAACAGGCTCACCGGCCTGGGTGTTCTGATCGTCGATTACAGGGGATACGGCCTCAGCGATGGCAGTCCGTCCGAGAAAGGACTCTATCTGGACGCTGAGGCGGCGTTCGACTATCTTGTGTCCGACCTCGGCCTCGATCCGGTCGAGGACATTGTGCTGTTCGGACGGTCTCTCGGCGTGGGAGTGGCAGCGGAGATGGCGACTCGGCACGCCGTCAGGTGCGTGATACTGGAATCAGGGTTCACGTCGATCATAGACATGGCTAAGGGTACCTATCCAGACTGGTTTGTCTATGCGCTCATGCCGTTCATAGACTCGCGGTACGACACACTGTCCAAGATCGATGGGATCATGTCTCCCGTGATGATCGTGCACGGCGAAAGCGACGAGATCGTCCCGTTCTACATGGCCGAGCAGCTGTTCGAGGCCGCGCGGGAACCCAAGCGCCTCCACCCAGTAAGGGGCGCCATGCACAACAACCTCTACGAGCGCGGCGGCGCTGCCTACTTTCGGACGCTGAAAGAGTTCATCGCAGACCCGATCTAGTGCTCGAACATCATGCGGAGCGCTTCCAGGACCTCACGCAGAGTGTCCGATGGTATTCTGCCCAGCCTGCGCGCCATTCTTCGGCGGTCCACAGTACGGACTTGATCCAAAACAATGTATCCTGCCGTGCCTCTGAATTCACAGGCTATCCTGAATGGATATGCGTGGCCTCCAGTGGTCATCGGAGCGACTATGAAGGTGTTGAGAGTCCCGTTCAACTCGTCCGGGGACACTACCAAGCACGGTCTCAAGTTTCTTATCTCGTCGCCGCGAGCAGGGTTGAGCATAACGAGGTAAATGTCGCCCCGCCGCACTCCGCTCAATTCCAGACCCACTCGGAAGTATCGAAATCCGTCACTGAGGGTTCATCGAGGAGGCCATCTTCACCGCGCGCGTGCATCAGTGCGGCAGCATCGGCCCAGCCAGTGCGGGCCTTCTGGGTTCGCTCTATCAGCAATCCGCTCTCGACCACGCGCAACTCCACCTCCTCACCCAAGCCTGCCTCCTCAATTAGCGGCTTTGGAAGTCTTACCCCGCGTGAGTTGCCGATCCTGACAATTCGAGTCTTCATGGCGTAGCTCCTTAAAGAACGAGTGATTACATTGTACACACTCCATTGCCTTCCACAAGTGATTCGGGCACTTACCGTAGGAAGCACTCTATTTCTGTCCATCAATGTGCGCCCTTACGAGAAGGTGCTGATCGAGCGCCATCCTCTAGTCACCACTAGCCGCCAACTGATAGCATCCAGCCAGTCATTGACCCTATAAACAGGTAATCGGAGGCAAACCATGGAATTCGGATTCGGCGTGCCCAGCCGCGGCCCACTGGCGTCGCTCGAAAACATAGTCGCTCTGGCCCAGAAGGGCGAGGAGCTAGGGTTCGACATCATCACGGTCAGCGATCACATAGTCGTTCCCAATAACATCGAGTCGATCTATCCGTACAACGAGACCGGTGAGTTCACAAGCTCGCAGTCAGGCGAATACATGGAGCAGCTTACTACTATCGCCTACCTGGCCGGCGTGACATCTAGGATCAAGCTCCTGACCTCTGTTATGGTGCTCCCGCATCGCAGTCCAGTCCTCACGGCCAAGATGCTGGCGACTATCGACGTGCTCTCGCAGGGCCGTCTCATCGTTGGATGCGGAGTCGGGTGGATGGAGGAGGAGTTCGAGGCCATTGGCGCGCCGCCTTACGCGGCGCGCGGCGCGGTCGGCAACGAGTACCTGCGTGTCTTCAAGGAGCTGTGGACGAGCGACGATCCGTCGTTCGAGGGCGAGTACGCCAGCTTCTCCAACATCGCGTTCGCGCCGAAGCCCGTGCAGCAGCCACATCCGCCGCTATGGATTGGCGGCGAGAGTCCGCCCGCACTGCGACGGGCGGGTCAGCTTGGCGATGCCTGGTACCCAATTTGCAGCAATCCTCAGTTCCCCGTTGGTACGCTGGAGCAGTTCGCGGACTATCAGGCTCGGGTACGTCGCCACGCTGAGCGCGCAGGTCGTAACGTTACTGAGCTGGACTTCGCATACAGTGTCAACTGGTACGACGATACGCAGGAGCAGATTGCCGATGGCGAACGCCGCATACTCACCGGGTCGGCCACCCAAATAGCCGCCGACGTAGATGCGCTCGAAGAGCTCGGCGTCAACCACCTGATGCTTAACTTCCAGGGTTCGAGCTTGGAGGAGACTTTTGACCTGCTGGCCAGCTTCACTGAGAATATACGACCTCTGACAGCTAACAGCTAACGACTGGAGACAATATGAAAGCCGTCTATATGACCGAGCACGGAGGCGTCGATGTCCTCCAGTATGGAGACATGCCGGAGCCGGAAATCGGTCCCAACGACGTCAAGGTGCGCGTGAGGGCAGCTTCCCTCAACCGTCTTGACGTTTACACGCGCGCAGGTGTCCGGGGAACCCGGCGTCGAAACTTCGATGAGCCGCATATTCTGGGCGGAGACGCCGCGGGGGAGATCGTAGAGATCGGTGCGGAGGTGCGCGGACGCGAGATTGGGCAGCGCGTTGTGGTCAATCCCAGGATGACGTGCAGCCAGTGTCGCTGGTGCTCGGCGGGCGAGGACGAGTTCTGCGAGAACTCTGGAATGCTCGGCTCGTCGCGTAGCGGCAGTTACGCTGAGTACGTTGGCGTACCTGCCACGAGCGCCGTCTACATCCCAGACAGCTTGTCTTTCGAGGAGGCCGCCACTCTTCCAACAGTGTTTCTGCCCAGTTGGACCATACTTGTGCGAAAAGGCGGTCTGAAGTCGTGGGAGACCGCGCTGATTCTTTCGGCGTCTGCCGGGGTCGGCACGGCGGGGATCCAAGTGGCCAAGAACGTTATCGGAGCTACTGTCATCACCACAACGAGCACCGAAGAGAAAGCGGCGCAGGCACTGGAGCTAGGCGCGGACCACGTTATCAACTACTCCAGCGAGGACATTGCGGAGAGCGTGCGTGAGATTACCGATAGACGAGGCGTGGACGTCGTGCTCGACCACGTCGGCGCCGAATTCTGGCCTGCTGCGACCAGGTCTCTCGCGATGGGGGGACGGTACGGAATCTGCGGCGTGACCACCGGCTATCGTGCCGAGCTTCAGATGGGCGCGATGTTCACGCGATACCAGACCGTGTTTGGTGTGTTCATGGGGCGCAAAGAGGACATGCGCCAGATCGTGGAGATGGCGGGCAGGGGAGAGATCCGAGGCATCATTCACCAGACCTTCCCTCTGCAAGAGGCCGCAAAGGCGCACGAGGTCATGGAGAGCCGGAACTTCTTCGGAAAGCTCGTGCTGACTATGGGTTGAAGGTCAGGGGTGCGGTCAGGCGACCGAACCCCTGATTGTAGCCTAGTCAGTCCAACGCGCCCTTTGGCCAGGGTGGCTGAGGGCTCTTGATCTCGCCGATGTAGGTCCTGCCCCCGAACAGCGAAACGAAGCTGTCGAAGACCTCTACGGCCTCCTCCTGGGGAGGTATGAACGTCTTCATATACGCGGTGTGCCCGTTCTCGAAGAGGAATGTCGGCGTTCCGAAGATGCCGTTTTCCTGTGTAGTGGCCGCCTCGTGGTCTGCCGCTACTGCCGCGAGCACGTCGGGATCGTTGAGGTCTTTCTTGAACTGATCTGCGTCAAGACCGGCCTGCTCGGCTATCTCGATCAGCGGCTCGTCCTCGTTCAGCGGCACACGGTCGCCGGCGTGGCGCGCCGTGAGCAGCGCGAGGTGGAAGCGATCGAACGCCTCTGGGTCGTCCTGTCGCTTGGCTGCCTCTCCGGCTACCGAGGCCAACAGTGCCCGGGCCTCTCGGACATCCATCTGCTCCCAGACCTTCCAGTCCGGGCCGTTCCTGCTATTGATCTGCTCCAGCGAGAAGTGCCGCCAGTTGATCTGCAGATTGTCTCCGTACTCCTGCTTGACCTGATCCAGCCACACGGCTGCATTGTAAACCCAGGGTCAAGCGTAGTCGTACCAGACATCCACTTTGACTTGATCCGTCATTGTCCGCCTCCAATTGAGCTGCCATTTGGACAGGAACTACGACTCCTGTCCTCCTTTGATTCATTGTATCACCCTAGAACCGACTGCGCAGAGCAACACCCACTTCTTGCTTGCCGCGCCGCGCTCGGTTAGACGACAATATCTGTCGGGGCAGTTATCTATACGACAAATCAGGAGGGACGCCGCTTGATTAAGAACTTCTCAGTCCTCTATGTCGGCAACATTGACTTGGAAGACGTTGGCGCTGACGGAACGCCCGCTGACCAGCGACGCTATTCCAACGACAGGCTCATGGAGAGTCTGGACACCGCAGGCCAGGTAGCTGGACTGATGGACGACCTCGGATTCCACACGCTCTGGATGGCGGAGCACCACTTTCAGCGCGAGGGGTACGAGTGCATCCCCAACATCATTCTGCTTGGGACTCACCTTGCCGCTCACACCAGGACGCTCAAGTTCGGGTGCGCCTTCAACATCGTCCCCATGTGGCACCCGCTGAGGCTCGCCGAAGACTACGCGATGGCGGACATTCTCACAGATGGCCGTATCGTTTTCGGCGTGGGTCGCGGGTATCACAGCAGGGAGGTCGAGACATTCGGGGCGCCCGTTATAGACAACGACGCCAATCGCGCGTACTTCGAGGAGCAGATGGAAGTGCTCTTCAAGGCGTTCAACGAAGAGTCGTTCTCCCATCGCGGTGAGCACTTCACCATACCGCCAGAGGTCGAGTATCGAGGATACGATCTCGAGGAAGTCACGCTGGTTCCGCGCCCAAAGAACATGCCGGTAGAGATGTGGCAGCCCATCGTCAGCGGCAGGACCATCGACTTCATTGCCAAAAACGGCATCAATGGGGTTGTCGGACTGACCGGTGAGTCGCTCGTGAAAGGCATTTTCGAGCAGTACCGCGACGCCAACGCAAAGTACGGCCGAGAGCTCCAGCTTGGCGAAAATCTGGCGTTGGAGTTCGGATTCTACATCGCTGACACTCAAGAAGAGGCTATGAATAGACTGCGGCCGTATCACGACGAACGGTACAAGTGGTTTGCCCCTTTTGGTTTCGTCCGCTACGCCGACGAACACGGACGAGTCTGGGGAACCCCCGGCGCTCCGGCGCGCACGCCGTTCATCGAGGACGGAGTCGAGCAGAGGGCGTGGATATGCGGGCCGTCGGAGGACTTTGTCGGCTTCCTGCGGGATCTGGAGCGCAAATACCCTGGACTTGAGCACGTCATCCTGCACTGGGCCGAAGGAATGCCCCGCGCTGAGTTCATGGAGCAGCTCAGTCTGTTTGCTGCTGAAGTTATGCCTGAATTCGTTGGCTGAGGGTTCAGGAATTGAACTTGGAACAGAGAATGGATAGTCAGTGGACCGAGGCCGCTGAAGACTGGTTTCAGCAGGATCAGGCTGTGCGCACGGGTATGCTGGACTCATGGATGCTCGATGCCCTCGGCGACGTGTCTGGATGCCGCGTGGTCGATATAGGCTGTGGCGAAGGTAGGTTTTCTCGACTGCTGTCCGGTCTGGGCGCTCATGTAACCGGTGTAGATCTCACTGAACCATTCGTTGAAAGGGCGAGAAGTCTCTCCGTGGGCGGCGAGACCTACGTCGTCGGTGACGCTGAAGACCTCGCCGGCCTGGAATCCGAGAGCTACGATCTCGCTGTCTCCTACATAGTGCTGGTAGATCTTCTCCACTATAGACGGTCGATCGAAGCGGCGTACCGTGTGCTGCGGCCAGGCGGTCGATTCGTGATCTGTAACGTCCACCCAATGCGGACCTCCGTGCCGTATGGCTGGATCAATCAGGGAGGCAGGAAGCTGTTCTACGCCCTGGACAACTACACCGATGAAGGTCCGCGAGAGTTTAACTGGTGGGGTCGGAGCTTCATAAACATGCACCGGACGCTGTCCAGCTACATGTCCGCGTTTCTTGACGCGGGCTTTGTGCTGGAGCGACTGGATGAGCCGGTACCCTCGGAGGAGCAGCTCGCCGCGAACCCCACGTTCGACGACGAGTACCGCGCACCCAACTTCATAATTTACGTACTAAAGAAGCCGACAACCTGACACTGAGCAAGTAACAGAATGGGTTGGCGGTTCACACAAGATAGGAGAGACTACTCTATGAAAATAGGCGCGCATGTATCCACCGCAGGAGGTCTTCACACCGCTTTTGGCCGTGCAGCGGACATGGGAGCGGAGACCATCCAGATATTCGCGTCGTCGCCCAGGGCGTGGAAGTTCCGCGACCTGAAGCCGGACGTTGTCACGAAATTCAAGGATGCTCGTGAAGAGACGGGAATCGGTCCGGTGTTCATCCACGGCAGCTATCTGGTCAACATAGCGGGCGCTCCCGACTTGGTAGTGAAGTCCGTGGAGTGTCTGATACGTAACATGGAGGTCGGCGCTGAGATCGGCGCCACAGGCGTAGTCTTCCATGCCGGCAGTCACAAGGGCAGGGGATTCGACGCGGTTATTGGACAGGCCGCCGCCGCTCTGAGCGAGGTGCTTGAGGCCAGTCCGCCGGGGCCGCTGCTCCTGGTAGAGAACAGCGCTGGCATGGGCGCTCACCTCGGCGCTTCGTTCGAGGAGCTGGGCGAGATGATCTCAGCGGTCGGAAGCGACCGACTCAAGGTGTGTCTCGACACCGAGCACTGCTTTGCGGCCGGCTACGACATTGCCGACTCGGACGGCGTCGAGGCAGCTATGGACGAGTTCGACAGGCACATCGGACTGGACCGGCTGATCGTGGTCCATGCCAACGACGCCAAGGTAGAGCTGGGGTCAGGCATCGACCGGCACGACAATATCGGCGACGGACACATCGGCATAGAGGGATTCGAGACCATTATGGGCCACGATGCGTTTCGCGACGTGCCGTTCATCCTCGAGGTGCCCGGCCCCGACAAAAAGGGTCCGGACAAGGACAACGTCGATAGGCTGAAGTCGATCAGAAGCCGACTTCCGATTCCTGTATAGTCTGGTGAATCAGTATGGCTGAATCGGATGGAGGGTGGAGCTCGACACTCCTCGATGGCGGTCTTCTTGGTGGTGGCAACCTTCGGGCCGCGGTGCTGGGCGCGAACGACGGTCTGGTGTCCAACTTCAGTCTCGTAATGGGAGTCGCGGGCGGCGCGAGCGACCCTGTGATAGTCCTGCTCGCCGGAATTGCGGGGCTGCTGGCAGGGGCGTTTTCCATGGCTGCCGGAGAGTGGATATCGGTGGGCAGCCAAGCCGACGTTTACCGTCACCTTATACGCCGCGCGTTTGCGGTGTTCCACGAGTCTCCAGCGCGTCACGAGCGGGCGCTGGCCGACATCTACGTGTCCAAAGGGTTGACTGAAGCGGAAGCGAACGTCGTGGCTCGTCGCATCATGGCGGACCCAGACGTCGCGCTCGATACCATGGCTCGCGAGAGTCTGGGACTCGACCCCGACTCGCTGGGTTCGCCGTTCGGGGCCGCTGCCAGCTCATTTGTGGCATTTTCGATAGGGGCGATTATCCCCATAGTCCCATACCTGTTGGACTTCGGCTCGATAACACTGACGTTGAGCGCAGTGTGCAGCGCGGTCGCGCTATTCGTGGTTGGCTCTCTCGTAGCGGCAGGGTCGGGACGGAACGTCTTGTGGGGCGGAGCGCGAATGCTGATCGTCGGTGGAGCCGCCGCCGCCGTGACATTCGGAATCGGCTCACTGATTGGAGTCGCGATAGTCAGTTGACGTACGCCGATTTCGAGGCAGCCTGTCCCTCGGCTGTGCTTTAGATGATCGTACAGAGCGTCCTGTTCGGACTAGCCTTCGCTATCGGCATCGGCATAGCTGATGTCATTTCCGCGGGTCTGACTCGCAGTCTCGGCGTGCTTCGGACGGTTTTCCTGCTGCAGCTGCTCGGTGTTGCAGGCATGTCTGTGTTCGCGCTTGTCACGGGCCAGCTGGAGACCCTCGAAGCGAACGACATTATCTCGATGGCCGGACTGACAGTGCTTGTAGTGTTCTTCTATCTGGGTTTCTACAAGGCGCTTCAGCTTGGTCCGATTGCGCTTGTTGGGCCAATCGTGGCCGCTCACAGCGCGGTAGTAGTTGTGCTGGCGGTCGTGTTCCTGGGCGAGAGAATCAGCCAGTGGCAGGTTGTGGCGATTGGCGCCATCGTTGCCGGTGTCGTGATGGCCTCGGTAGATGTGAATGCGATCAGGTCCGGACGCACCATGATCGGCCTTGGGGTCATCCTGGCAATCGTAGTCAGTATCGCGGCTGGATTCTGGCAGTTCGCCATAGCCGCGTTCTCCAAGGAGATTGGATGGTTCGCGCCGGTGTTTCTCACTCGTCTATTCATGGTTGGGATGCTGGCGCCGGTCGTGGCTGCGCGGCGGGAGTGGCCTTGGCGCGCGCTGAATCGAAAACTTGCCGTCGGTGTTGTGTCGGTCGCGACGCTCGAAACCCTGTCTCTACTGGCGTTTACACGAGGTTCAGAGATCGGAGTCGTCTCGATAGTCGCTGCCGCATCGACCGCTTATCCGGTCATCCCTATCATCGGCGGCATCGTCCTGTTCAAGGAGCGTCTGTCTGCCATACAGTTCGCTGGGCTGTTCATCGTGTCATTGGGGCTGTTGGGTCTGACCCTGTTACCATAGAGGCGCATTTAGTCAGTGACCCTCGCTTGTCATTCTGGCGTAGAGCAGAATACAGGGTGTCTGGATCCATTTCCTGACATCGGAAATCGTACCAGAAGGAGATAGATATGGGATTGAAGGACAGCGTCTGCATCATCACGGGCGGCGGTAGCGGTATCGGACGGGCAACTGGACTCATGATGGCTGAGGAAGGCGCCGTGGTTATCGCGGTCGGACGTACCGCGTCCAAGGTCGAGGCCGTGCGGGACGAGATCGTGAGCGCGGGTGGTACTGCTCAGGCCTATGGAGCGGACGTCGGCGAAAAAGGCGAAGTCAGCGCGATGGTCGATGAGGTGCTCGACAGGTACGGCAAGGTGGATGTGCTGGTCAACAACGCTGGCCACAGCTCGCCTCGCAGAATGCTGCTGACGACGACACCCGACGATCTGCGCAGCGTTTACGACAGCAATCTCGTCGGATCGGTGTTCTGTACCCAGGCTGTTGTGCCGTCGATGGTTGACGCCGGGCAGGGCACGATCATAAACGTGTCGTCCATGGCAGGCGTCAATGCGAGTCCGCTGGCCGGGATGAGCTACAGCGCGGCGAAGGCTGCCGTCATCAACTTCACGGCCTTTATAAACACTGAGTACCGGAACACTGGCATCCGCGCGAGCGTCGTCATTCCTGGCGAGGTCGATACACCTATTCTGGACGGACGGCCCGTAGTACCCGACTCCGACGCGCGCTCTACGATGGTCACAGCCGAGGACACGGCGGAGGCTATCACCCTGATTGCGCGTCTGCCTCAGCGCGCCGCCATCCCCGAGCTGATAATCCGGCCCACGTGGCTTCGAGACACCAGCTCAGAGATAAACATCGCCTGACCGTCAGATCGATTACACGATCGCGTCTTGCCCGACGAGTGTCCCTGCCATTTCTCGGTCACCGGCGGACAGCGCGACCGTAGTGTAGTCTCCGTGCCTGTCGAGGATGCGCTGTCGAGCGCCTGCTACTCCATCCCCAGCTGCTCGACGACGCCGTACTCGTCCGCCAGCTCGCGCAGGCGCTCCCAGGTGGCGTCCTCCACAAAGATGCCCTCCGCCAGGAGCTGCTGCTCGCGCTTGTGCTCCAGCTCGCCAGGGTAGAACACCTCTGTGAATCCTGACGCCGGCTCAGAACTCTTCAGGTACTGGGCGAACTCGGTCACTTCCGCTTTGAACTCGTCCGCGTCCCTGAACGCCCCGACGTCGAACACGGCCATGAAACAGCCATCGTTGTGACGGCCAGACGGATCGTGACCGAATCCAAGTCCGGTGAGAATGCCGGACAGGATCTCTACCATCACCGACAGTCCGTAGCCCTTGTGTCCTTCCGGTCCTCCTAGAGGCAGCACCGCGCCTCCGTTGCGAAGATCGTTGGGGTCAGTGGATGGGTTGCCGTCCTTGTCCAGTATCCAGCCCTCCGGCACCGCCGCGCCCCTGGCCACGGCTACGCCGAGCTTGCCGGCGGCGACCGCGCTGGTCGCCATGTCGATGAACATAGTCCCTTCGAGGTTGGATGGCATCGCGATACAGATCGGGTTGGTACCCAGACGCGGCTCTCTCCCGCCGAATGGGACGACCGACTTCGACGAGCGGCCTGAGTCGGCTGTCATCATGCCGATCATGCCCTGTTTCGCCGCCATGATGGGATAGTCGGCGACTCGGCCCACGTGACTCTGCCTGAACACTGTCGCGGCGGCGACACCACCCTGCTTCGCCTTTTCGATTGTCATCCGCATCAGGCGCTCGGACACAACGTACCCAAACCCCCAGTGGCCGTCCACAACAGTGGTGGTGGGAGTGTCCTTCAGTATCTCGAACTCTGCCCCTGGAACGATGTGCCCTCGCTTGACCCTGTCGATGTACGTTGGAATCTGGATGATGCCGTGCGAGTCGTGTCCGGCCAGGTTTGCGCCGACCGAATGGCGTGAGATGATCTCGGCTTCCTCTTCGCTTGCTCCACTGCCCTTGAGCAGCTCGGCTGCTATGTTGGTCAATCGGTCTGCATCGACTGTCGGCATGTCGTATCTCCCTATAGCCTGTAGAATCGCTTTGCGTTACCGCCGAGGAATGCGTCTCGCTCCTTATCAGTCATGGCCCCCAGGGCTTCCAGTGCGGCATCGAAGACCCGGCCGTAGGACGAAGCCAGCAGACACACCGGCCAGTCGCTGCCGAACATCAGTCTGTCCATCCCGAACTGCTCCCTGACGTGAGCGACGTAGGGTCTCAGGTCTTCGACCCTCCAACCGGTGTGGTCCGCTTCAGTGACCATGCCTGAGACCTTACAGTACACTCCTGGAATACTCGCGATCGCCGTCATATCGGCGGCCCAAGGCTCCATGATGCCGTCAGCTATCAGGGGCTTGGCTATATGATCGATGACCATTCTGAGCTCCGGCGCTCGCTCCGCAACCGTCGGCACGTGCTTCATGTGTCGTGGTCTGACCAGCATGTCGTATGCCAGCCCGCGATTGGCGATCTCCTTCAGCCCACGGACGGTATCTTCGGCGACAAGCCAGTCGTCGTCCGGGTCATCCTCTACCTGGTGGCGTATACCTACAAGCGCTCCACCGTCCATTAGCGCGTCGAGATCATCCCCGACGGTCGGCGACTGAACGTCCACCCACGCGACCACACCAGCGACGAAGTCGGTGCGTTTCGCGATGTCCAGAAGGAACCTGGCCTCGTCAAGTGACTGATGGGCTTGGACGATCACGGTCCGTCCGATCCCGACGGCCTCGATCTCAGGCCTGAGATCGTCCGGGAGGTAGTCCTTTCTTACAATGCTTGGACCCGGCGGCATCCACGGGTAATCGAGCAGGGACAAGTCCCAGAAGTGGTGATGGCTGTCGATGGTTTCTAAGGCTGGGCGCAATTGACTAGAACCAGTCGATGTCGAACGCTTCTTCCATAGCGGCCCACCACTCTCCGTCCATTGCGCCCGGTACCTGGACCTGGAACCCGCGCATCAGCTCGTCCCACTCACGAGCGCGCGTCGAGGACTCTGTGTATGCCTGAAAGTCCCTCGCGGGATCGAAGCTGTCCTCAGTCTCCAGGTACATGAACATTCTGGCGTCCTTGAGGAAGATCTTCATCTTCGTGATGCCGACCGATCTCAGACCTGAAATCACCTCAGGCCATACCTGCCGGTGATAACGCTTGTACTCAGCGATGACCTCGGGATCATCCCGAAGATCGAGCGCCATTGCGAACGATTTCAACGAGAACTCCGAAATGCGTCTATTATGAAGGTGTCGGCGCCTCCGCTGGAATGAGACCTTCATACTTGAGATCCGACCAGAGACCGGCTGGTATCGCGTACCCGGCCATGCTGATGTTCTCCTCGACCTCGGCCGGTGTGCGCGGGCCTGGAATCGTCGCGGCCACCGCGGGATGGGCCAGACCGAACTGGAGCGCGGCAGCCTTGAGCGGAACGTCGTGTCTGTCGCACACTGCCTTGATACGCTTGGCAGTCTCCAGGACTTCCGGCGGCGTGCGCTGGTAGAAATACGTAGTGTCAGGCCCCAGATCCGACGCCAGCACGCCGCTGTTGTAGGGCCCTCCCAAGATCACGCTGATCTGCTTGGACTCGCAAAGGGGCAGCAGCTCGTCGAGGCCGGAGTGGTCCAGCAGCGTGTAACGGCCCGCGAGCAGGAAGCAATCGAAGTCGCCCTCACGCGCAAATCGCGCGGGCATCTCCCACTGGTTCATCCCCGCGCCGATAGCGCCGACCACGCCCTGCGAACGAAGGTCGGCGAGGGCAGGGTAGGCTTCACCGATTGCCTGCTCCCAGTGGTCGTCAGGATCGTGTATCAGCGCGATGTCCAGCCGGTCCAGGCCGAGCCGCTCGATGCTCTCTTCGATTGATCGAAGAACGCCGTCGCGGCTGAAGTCGAACACCACGTCATACGGAGGCGTCTCGACGTAGATGTCGTCTTCGTCCGATGCCGCATCGTTTGGATTCAGAACCCGGCCAACCTTGGAGGACAGCGCATAGCTGTCGCGGTCGAAGCCGCCAAGACCCTCCCCATAGAACCGCTCGCTCTTGCCGCGTCCATAGAGCGGAGCGGTGTCGAAGAACCTGATTCCGAGCTCGTAGCCCCGTCTGACCGTATCCACGGCCGTCTGAGCGCCAACGGGAGTGAACAGACCGCCCATCGGCGCGCCACCAAGACCCAGCCTGGTGACCTGTACGTCGGTTGTGCCTATCGGCCTGAGTTCGAGAGGGTCCATCAGCGCACCGAATTACTGTCTCGGCGCCTGGCGCGGAGCGGGATTGACCATGTCCATGCCAAGGGTTCCGGGGAACATCGCCGCGATCTCCTCGACTGTCCAGCGGCCGCTCTTGTTGAGAGTGCGCGCCGGCTCCGGGTTGTTCATCAGCGAGATCTCGCCGCCGGTGACGTGGAAGATGTAGCCATTGACGTCTTTGGCTTCGTCGGATGCGAGCCAGGTTACGAACGGGGCGATGTCATCAGGCTCACGTCTGAGCTCCAGCGCCCTGGCTGCCGACGCGCCTTGGATTCCAGAGGCCGCCCTGATCTGCCGCGCCGAGTCAGGCACGGTGGCCGTCATCCGCGAGTTCGCTCCTGGCGAGATGCCGTTGACTCTCGCGCCGTAGCGTCCCATGTCCCTGGCCACTGCGCGCGTGAAGCCGGCGATGCCGTCCTTGGCGGCGCCGTAGTTGGACTGTCCTGAGTTTCCGTACAGGCCGGACGTCGATGAGAAGGTGATGATGCACCCGCTCCGCTGCTGCCTGAACAGAATGCACGCGAACTTCGAGACCGTGAACGTCCCCTTGAGGTGGACAGCAATCACGTCGTCCCACTCCTGCTCGGTCAT
>JAAXHZ010000034.1 GCA_012270625.1 Dehalococcoidia bacterium
GACCGGGAGCAGGGCGCCGGCAAGGTGACGCCGGAGCTGGCGCGCTCGGTGCATAACGCCCTACGGGACAAGTTCCAGCCGGAGCTGCTGAACCGCATCGACGAGACCATCGTGTTCCACCCGCTGAGCCGGGCGCAGATCGGGGAGATCGTCGGGCTGATGGTGGGCGAGGTGCAGAAGCGGCTGGCGGAGCGGAACATCACCTGCGAGCTGACCGAGGTCGGCTGCGACTGGCTGGTCAACGAGGGGTTCAACGTGACCTACGGGGCGCGTCCCCTGCGCCGGGCCATCCAGCGTCACCTGGAGAACCAGCTGGCACAAGGAGTCCTCTCCGGTGCGTTTCAGGAGGGCGACCACGTCATCGCCGACGTGAACGAGGCCGGCGACGGGCTGGCGCTGCGGGTGAGGGACGTTGACGACGCGGACCCAGCAGGCGAGCGGGAGGAGGAGTTGGCGGGTGTGGCGTAGGTTGTCGCGTCGGTCGGCTAGAGGACGCGGCCTTGTCCGGTGGGATGGGGCCGCGCTGATTTTGGATCGCGTCTTCGCGCCGGTCTAGACGGATTAGAGACGAGCCAGCAGCCAGTTTGACAACGATTGCTAGATCTTGTACATTCACCTCTAGGGTGAATGATGGAAGTCAGCTTCCGCACGAACGAACTACGTCGATGCTATGAAGAATCGGCGAGGGCAATTCGACGGTGGGGACCTGATGTTGGGCGGAGGTACATCACTAGAATCGGACAGCTATATGCTACCTCAAGCTTTAGCCAGTTGTACAACAGCAGGGCGTTACGATTGCATGCTCTACAGGGGCCTCATCGCGGGAAATTCTCAATTCATTTGACTGGCAGATGGCGCTTGATCGTGACGCAGGGTGACACGGAGGATAGCCTGAACGTGGAGGAGGTGAGCAACCATTATGACGACTAAGGGCGAGCGTGTGCATTCGGATCTGCCCGTACCTCCGGGGGAAATATTGGCGGAGGAAATCGAAGCCCGCGGCATGACCCAACGAGAGCTCGCGGCCAGGCTGGGACGACCCCCGCAGGTGATCAACGAAATAATACGCGGCAAGAAAGCGATCACCCCTGACACTGCCATCGGACTATGCCAAGTGCTGGACATCGAAGCGTCATACTGGATGAACCTGGAAGCAGACTACCAGATGACGCTGGCGCGGGAACGGAGCCAGGCGGCGATGTCCGAGCAGGAGCAATGGTTGAGCCAATACCCAGTCAGGGAACTGATCAAGCGGGGCTGGATTGAAGCGGGCAGAGACAGGGCAAGCCGGGTGAGGGCTTTGATGAGCTTCCTCGGGGTCGCCAGCATCGAACCGAGGGTGTACCAGGAAGCAGTAGGCTTCCGCATCACCGATGCCGCCCGGGAAAAGATATCTCTCGGCGCATTGGGAGCGTGGTTACGTAAAGGCGAGTTGGTCGCCGAGAGCATTGAAACCGCTGATTACGATGCCGACGCATTTCGCGGAGCTCTTGCGCAAATACGCAACCTGACAGCCGAACCGCCCGAAGAGTTCGTGCCCAAGATGGAAGCCCTGTGCGCGGGTGCGGGTGTCGCATTCTGCGTAGTGCCAGAGCTGCCTAAGCTCGGAGCCAATGGTGCCGCTCGCTGGCTGAACGACCGCAAGGCTCTCATCCAGATGAACATCCGGGGCAAGTGGGCGGACGTGTTCTGGTTCTCGTTTTTCCACGAGGCCGGACACCTGCTGCGGCACCGCCATCAACGGCGGATCGTGGTGGATGGGCTCGACGTGGACCCAGATGCAGCGTCCATAGAAGAGGAGGCAGATGAGTTCGCGCGAGATTTCCTGATCCCTTCCGCACAGTGGCGGGATTTCAGCAACTCGGACTACTTCGACGCGAGGGACGTGCACAAATTTGCACATTCAATCGGGATAGCCCCCTTCATAGTAGTGGGCAGGCTACAGAAGGAAAAATTAGTGCCGTACAACCGGTTGTCTGCGATGAAGCAGCGATACCAATGGAGTCATTGAAATGAGTAGCATCACGGATGAGGAAAAGCGCTTCTATGAGGCCCTTCTGGGTATGAAGAGTGGCTATGTATTGGATTACACGGACGCGACATTCGATGAATTCTTCCGTAAGCATCAAATAAATATTCACGGCCAGTCGTACCAGACGTACGGTACCTCGAAGGCCAAGAAAATGCGTGCCTTCTGGGAGCGAGAACCCGACCAGGTAGTGGGAGCCGTCCTCAGCGAGATGCTATCCTCATACGAGGCGAATTGCGCTATCGGCGGAACCTCTTCAAACGATCGGGCTTTG
>JAAXHZ010000035.1:0-1142 GCA_012270625.1 Dehalococcoidia bacterium
TACTGTTCCTGATAATCCTGCCCGATAATCCAATTAATCCGAAGAAATAGTGGGGAATTTCATGCGCATATTCAGAGCCGGATACATTCTCTAATCTGATGCGAAAGAGGACGTACTTGTTTCCAGGCTCCGGGGGCTCGTTCCATTCACTCCAACTCTGGACTGTCTCAGTGGCGTCCAAGTTGGAAGCCAATACCGTGACCCCTATCCCTTCGCGTGTTATAGCCGTTTCGCGGAACGGAACAGGATTGGCGAAAGTTCCATAATCATCCGATATGCGCTCCGGGCCGGAAGCCAGCTCGTTCGACAGTCGCTGTCTGATCTCGTCTCGACTCTCCCCACTGGCGGGCGCGATCGCGTAGTCCATGAACATGTCTGACAGCGCCTCGACGAGTTCGTCGTCGAGAACTTGCGCGGAGTATGCTTCCTCAATGGTTATGAGCAGGAAGTCGAAAGGCGCTTCCCAGGTTTCGACTCCCAGGGAAAGCCGCTTTCTGGTCTCATCCGGCGTTTCACCCGCGCCGGGCGCGATCATGTCGTCTATGAGCCAGCGGGAAAACAGCTCGCTCAGAGGGTCGCCAAGGGATCCCCTGTCTCGCGCGTCCATGAGAACCGCGATTAATAGGTCCAAGGCGGGGGGCGCGTCGCTGTCCGAGGAAGCCGAAGCTACGCCCTGAGCTATTGAGGCCAGCGCGGCGAAGACGACCATTCCCGCCAATATCCTTTTGAGCATCGGATCTATTCTATCTCGACATGGATCTTCGCTGTGGATGCATCGGAAATAGACCCATCAATCCATAGACAGCGCGTAAGGACGACGCGGGCTTCTGTCCGGCCCGCAGGAAAGCCCAGATTGCGACGCTGCCCTTCCCTGCGGTCCGGTTTCACACATAGGAGCGCTGTAGCTGCACTGGAGAGCCAGTTCGCCACTCCGTACCAGCTCCGCTGGAGCGCCGATTGAGATGCCTGTCGTCCCCAGTTCGCCCATGGTCCATCTCCCTCCATATATCGAGCGGTACAGCAGATGCCCCTCATACCATGGACTATCTCTACAAGGCCAACTTAATACGCAGCGTGAAGATCCTCGATTTTATCGAGTCTGGTGGGCCTAATTGTACCGTATTGCGAACTTTTCGCTGGGA
>JAAXHZ010000035.1:1250-3513 GCA_012270625.1 Dehalococcoidia bacterium
GGCGGCATCTCCATGCAACCGACCAGGGAGGTTCCCACAGCGGGCGAGACTCTTCAGTTCCCTTGAAGACTAGTCAGGCCGGCTGGCTTGCTGCGGTGGACGGGGGATGTGAATGTCAAGACGGGATTAGGGAAGTGTAAAACTCCGAAATCCTACCCCGCGCACGCGGGAACCCATGAAGTGGCTCGCCGCTCAGCAATCCACAGGCCATCAACCACGGTTCTCCATAGTGGACTCCCGCTTTCGCGGGAGTGACGAGACTACTATTGATTGAGTTTTACACTTCCTCATGGGAGCTGGATGTTGACAAGCATGCTTATTATTGATATTGTGTCTCGATAGTTGCGTTGGAATATCCGAACCAAGGGTACTCTGCGTCACCAAGGATACTCTGCGTCGCGGATCCTGCACTGATACTTCATATCGACACACGAGAGATCATCTGAAACCAAGCTAACTGAAAGGGAGAATCCCCACAAGAACAAGAGGTAGAAGAGAAAATGGGACATAGCCTATTGAAGTGGAAGTCATTGGCCATAGTCGCAGCGATTGCGGCTTTGGTCTTCGTTATTGCCTGCGGCAGCGACGAGCCGGAGCCGGCCCCAGCGGTCGATACGGCCAAGCTGATCCAGGACGCGGTCGCCAGCACACAGAGCGCCAGCGCCGCCGAGATACAGAAGTCGGTAGCGGAGGCCCTCGCTGCGCAGCCCACAGGTCTGACGCGTGCGGACGTCGAGACCATTGTCAGGCAGTCCACGGAGGGCCAGCTCTCCGCGGCCGACGTGGAGGCGATCGTCGACCAGTCCTTCCGGGCGCTGCCCGCGCCTGAGATCGACGTGAGCCAGCTCAGCAGCCTCGTCAATTCCGCGGTTGCCGATGCGGTGCCGGAAGGCGTCAGCGCCGACGATATCAGCAGGATCGTTCAGGCCCAGGTGAGCGCAGGGCTCTCCGGCACGCTTACGCGCGGCGACATCGAAGACCTGGTTGCCAAGGCTGTCGAGGACGCGGTCGGCGACCAGCTCACCGCCGACCAGGTCACGAACATCGTGAACGCCTCCCTCGTCGCCACGAATCAGGCGATCGAGAATGCGGCAGCCCTGGCTGTTAGGGAAACTCCCACGCCCTCCGGGCCGCCGGTCCAAGTGGTGACAACTACCAACTTTGTAGCTGATTGGGCTCGGGCGGTAGGTGGAGACAGGGCAGAGGTCTTCAGCCTGCTGCCAGTAGGTGGCGATCCGCACACATTCCTGCCGGGAGGTCGCGACGTTGCCAAGGTAGCAGATGCGGATGTCGTGCTGACTGTCGGCCTCGGCCTGGAGGCCGATTGGCTGGAGGATCTGTTGCACAATGCCAGTGCAGATAGGTCCAAGATTGCCGCGCTTGGTGACATCGTCGATCCTATCGAGTTTGTCATGGTCGATATGCATGACGATCACGAGGAGGAAGGCCACGACGATCACGAGGAGGAAGGCCACGACGACCATGACGAGATGATCATGGGACGCTTGCTCGTTGCGGATGCGGTAGAAGCGCACCTCTCCGTCGTCGATCTATCGACCGATGGCGTTGAAAGCGGAATCTTCGAGGTCGCCGCGCCCCGCGCGACCGTGTACCCCAGTCCCACCCATCGCTACGGCATCGTCCTCGCCCGCGGGCCGGAGGACGACGACGACCGCGTCCACGTCTTCGACGGCGGCATCTTCCTCGTCGAGCACGGCGATCACTACGACCTTGTCCAGGAACCGATGTTCCGGCACTCGCTGGAGATCACGGAAGAGCGGCCGATTCACTACGTCAACAGTCACGGCTGGACCGCGATCTTCTCCGACGCCCGAGGTCACGCCATCCTGATCAACGAGGCAGACCTGGCGAACTCAAGCGGCGACTATGAGCCGATCGTGCTTGAGGCTGGACCGCAGCATGGCGCGGCGCTGGTCGTCTCGGACGAGCACGTCATCGTTACCACGAAGAATCCCGACTACCCCGAGAACTCCAACGACAGCCTGCCTGTTGGCGTGGAAGTCCGCGACTTCAGCGGTCAGGTCGTCTACGACGCCAGCAATCGCTCATGCCCGGGCATGCACGGTGAGTCCCACAATGAGCATGGCGCCGCCTTCGGATGCATCGGCGGCGTGCTCTTCCTTCACACTCACGACGGCGAGTACGAGCACGAGTTCATCGCCAATCCGCCGGAGATGCGCGAAGACTCTCGGATCGGGTCGGTCTACGGTCACCACCACGTCGAGCATTTCTTCGGCAGGGC
>JAAXHZ010000036.1 GCA_012270625.1 Dehalococcoidia bacterium
CCAAGGAACTGGCGCGCGTAAGCCGACAGCGACTCGACATAGCGGCGTTGTCCCTCGGCGTAGATGGTGTCGAACGCGAGCGAGCTCTTGCCGGAGCCCGATACTCCAGTAATGACTACAAGCTTATTACGAGGGATCGTGACATCTACATTCTTGAGGTTGTGCTCGCGCGCTCCGCGAACCACGATGTTTTCGAGGGGCATATGCTGAGAGCGTCCTCCAGGATCGGATATAAGGCGTTTGCCGCAGGTATCATAGCCTAGATTTTACCACCGGCCGCGCGGGGACGTAAGGCATTTGGGAGCTAGACACACGGTCTCTCAAATAATCGAAAGACCATTACAGCGCGGCGTTCATCTTGTTCGCGTTCTTTGGCAGGTGCTACAATTCGGAAGCGTGTGCCCGCGAGTAATCGTGTCGGTATGTAAGGAAGTGATCGATCCAGACGTGAGGCAGGTGGAGCAAGTTGGCTGACATCAACGTGGCGATAATCGGCGTGGGGAACTGCGCTTCCTCTCTTGTGCAGGGAATACACAAGTACTCCGACGCCGGTCCTGAAGACAGCATTCCGGGGATCATGCATCCAGTGCTTGGAGAGTACGGAATAGGCGACATTAGGATTGTCGCAGCGTTCGACGTCGATGCGAATAAGGTCGGTCTGGATCTGTCAGAAGCCATCTACGCAGAACCCAACAACACAGTGAAGTTTCACGATGTACCGCACACAGGCATCTCGGTACAGAGGGGTATGACGCTAGACGGCGTGGGCGAGTACATGTCCGATGTTATCGAGAAGGCTCCCGGCCCGACTGACGATATAGTCGGGACCCTGAAAGAGCGCGAAGTAGATGTGGTCATCAACTACCTTCCTGTCGGATCCGAGGATGCTACCAGGTGGTACGCCGAACAGATACTCGCGGCCGGATGCGGGATGATTAACTGCATTCCGGTCTTCATCGCCAGCGGCGAGGGTGACTACTGGCAGCGCAGATTTCGGAACGCCGGAGCTCCGATCATTGGCGACGACATCAAGTCGCAGGTTGGAGCCACGATTGTACATCGCGTGCTCACGAGACTGTTCATGGATCGCGGCGTCGATCTGGAGCGAACGTACCAGCTCAACTTCGGCGGCAACTCTGACTTTCTCAACATGCTAGAGCGCAGCCGCCTGACGTCGAAGAAGATATCCAAGACCAACTCAGTCCAGTCCCAAGTAGATGTGGACCTCGACACAGACAGCATCCACATCGGCCCGTCGGACCATGTGCCGTGGCTGTCAGACCGCAAGTGGGCCTATATCAGACTGGAGGGCACCAGTTTCGGTGACGTACCGCTGAACGTGGAGCTGAAGCTGGAAGTGTGGGACAGCCCCAACTCGGCTGGGGTAGTAATAGATGCGATCAGGTGTGCGAAGATAGCAAAGGACCGGGGTCTCGCAGGTCCGATCCTAGGACCGTCGGCCTATTTCATGAAGTCCCCGCCTGTCCAGTACACTGATTCAGTGGCCCGTCAGATGGTCGAGGACTTTATATCGGGCGTGGATAACTAGACGACCCTCCAAGCGAGCGCTGACAGGGGGTCGGCGTTCCGTATTTTTCACCCTCACCCACGTATCGGGGTATGGGGCAGGCTCCAACCCTCTTCCTGAGGGAGAGGGGGTATGTTGATTGGGGTTCAAGCTTGCCTGTACACGTTTACCCACTCCTGTTATCCCTGTCACTGTCTCTAAATGACTAGTCATTCACGACGGATGGGGATAGAATGGGGACGATCCGGCACTTTGACGATCAAGCCCCCGGAGCGTGTATCCACAAGTCAGGCGGCGCAGCCTGCCGACGAGTCCTCCGGATCGCCGACTTAAGGAGAGGGTATGGACCGACCTTGCAAAATCGGCCTATTCTCACCGTATGACCACGCCTATAGCGGCGGAGTTCAGAGTCACATTCGCGAACTCGCAGACCAGTTTCGGATGTGGGGCCACACCGTGCGCATAGTGGCGCCGAGCTCCGCGCCCATGTCTTCGGACGATCCTGACTTCATCCCGATGGGACGTACTGTTCCTCTTCGGAGCGCGGACTCAATCGCCAGGGTCTCACTGTCGGTGTGGCTTCATCCTCGAATAAGGTCACTGCTCGACAGGGAACGGTTCGACATAGTGCACATGCACGAACCTCTAGTCGGATTCGTGCCCTTTAGCGCTCTCCGCCACATAGATACTGACAGGACGGTTACGATCGCCACGTTCCACAGCTACCGCAGGCGGCGTGTGTGGTGGGCCATCGGGCCGGATCGGTTGGCGAACCGGCTGCTCAATCGGCTCCATGGAAGAATAGCGGTGTCCGACCCGGCCGCCCGTTTCGTCAACAGTCATTTCCCTAGCGACTACCGGATCATTCCCAACGGTGTCAGAGTGGACGACTTCAGCAGAGCGGAGCCATTACCAGAGCTGATGGACGGGAAGATCAATATCCTGTTCCTGGGCAGGCTCGAAAAGAGGAAGGGGCTGAAGTACTTGCTATCCGCATACAGCCGTCTCAAGTGGGATCGGCCCGAGTTGAGGCTGATCGTGGTAGGCGCCGGCCAGCCGGATGCTGACTGCTATCGAATCATGAGCGAGCGGAATCTCCAGGACGTCGTCATAGTCGGGCGCACTTCCGATGAGCTGCGGGCGAGATACTTCAAGAGCGCTCACATATACTGCTCACCGGCAACAGGTAAAGAGAGCTTCGGAATCGTGCTGCTGGAGGCCATGGCTGCGGGAACGCCCGTACTCGCAACAGAGATCGAAGGCTACGCAAGTGTCGTCGAACATGGTCACAATGGCCTTTTGGTTCCTCCGAAGGATGACGAGGCTCTTGCGCAGGCTATCACAGCGCTGATAGACGACGACCGCTTGCGAGAGCGTCTGGCCACTGAGGGAATCAGGACTGCCGACAGCTTCCGGTGGGAGCGCGTCGCGAGTCGGGTCATGGACTACTACAATGAGTTCGTCCCGGAGCGAACCGCGACCGCAACCCTGTAACAGGGTCTTTCAGCTGTACGACACGGCGAGAATGAAATTTTCTTAACTCTGTAGGATCAGATTTGACCGTGCTGGGTCTGCCTGCCTAATATGTTTCGATACCCGGATACCATTGTGTGGAGAGATCATGACAGGGCGGGACAGCGCTCGGCAGGCGGTGGCAGACTATATTGAACGACCCGTCGCACGTCTGCTTGCCCGGCTAGGACTGACGCCAAATCTGGTGACATTAGCCGGCCTTGCTATCGCGGGCGCGGGCGCCTACATGATAGCTATCGGACATTGGTGGGGCGGTGGGCTGATCGTACTGTTCGCGGGCGTGTTCGATCTGTTCGACGGCGCTCTCGCGAGGGCTACCGGCAAGGTGTCTGACTTCGGCGCTCTTCTGGACTCCACTATCGACCGCGTATCGGAAGCCGTCGTTCTTCTAGGACTGCTCGCGTACTATCTGTCCACTGACGACGATCTGGGATCGATCCTCGTGTACGTCGCGCTGGTAGGGTCGATCATGGTCAGCTACATGAGGGCAAGATCAGAGGGACTCGGAATAGACTGCAAAGTAGGTGTGATGACAAGACCTGAACGAGTCGCTGCCATCGGCATAGGCCTGATAGTCGGACACTGGCAGCCTGTGGTAGTGATGGCAGTGCTTGGAGTGATTGGCGCGCTAACGACAGTTACGGCAGTCCACCGACTGATTCACACTTCGCGTATGATCGCCAACGAAGATAGGGACACTCGATGATGGTTGGCGCAATCTCCAAACATGGCTGCGAACGTACATTAGGTACAGCGCGACCTAATAGTTGCGATGTCAATACGCCCGAGACGTCAGTGAAGCCTGAAGCGCGCTTCGAGTGCATTGGCCGTTTTGGGATCGACGGAGTTTCATATTGATACCAAGCCGAGCTGCCCTGGGCCTGTCGCGTTTCACACTCGTCATCATGGTCTGCCTCGTCGCCGTAGTAGCTCCCACTGGGACCGCTTCTGCGTCGGCAGAGTCCATTGAGGTCGCATCGGCCGGGGTTGTCAGTGAGTTTCCCGATGGCATGAGATTCTCCATTGAAGTGGAGTCGGAGCAAGAGATCGAGGAGATCGCAGTCAAGTTCCGAACGGGCACTCAAGAGCGGGAAGTGTACGGTTACATGGAGTTCGATCGGGCCAAGCTCGTGGACTCCGAGCTCTTCTGGCGAACCAGCACATCCAGTCGCTACATTCCTCCGGGAACCATCATCTACTACTACTTCGAGATTAGGGACTCGGCGGGCAACGAACTGGTAACAGACACGGCTGAGTTCATATACGAGGACGCTCGATTCACCTGGGAGGAGGTCTCAGATGGACCGGTAGCGGTCGCATATCACGGGCCGGTCAAGACGAGGGCTGATATCATCCTAGAGGCCATAGTGCAGACTCTTGACTTCATGGGACCTATCCTCGGCGCCGACACGACAGACCCGATTCGCGTAACCATGTACAACAACGTGAAGGAGATGCTGGAGGCGCTCCCGCCCGGTTCGACCACCATCAGGCGCGAGCTCATTACCGAAGGCCAGGCGTTCACCAACATCGGCACCCTACTCGTTCTCGGAGGCGGCAGACGAGCCAAGGGAACGGCGTCGCATGAAGTGACGCATATACTGACGCATCGCGCCGGAGACAGCCCCGCACGGAGTATCCCTTCGTGGCTGGACGAGGGGCTGGCTGAATTCGGGAACGTCGATCCCGGAATCTCCTACGACATCGCCCTGGAGTTCGCGATGGCGACAGACAGGCTCTTGCCGATAACATCCATGCCTACACTCCCCGGCGACCCAGAGGACGTAATTATCTTCTATGGTCAGGCGCGCAGCCTGATTCAGTTCATGGTGTTCAGATACGGTCCACAGGCCATGCGCGAGCTGCTAAGTACACTCAAGTCGGGTACCAACATGGAGAAGGCGATTCAGGACATCTACGGCGTATCCCGAATCGAGCTCGAGAACCAGTGGAGAGACACGATCGGCGCTGAGCACTACGTTCGTCCCGACAGGGAGAGCGCCAAACCTACTCCGATTGCAAGACCCACGCTTCAGCTCTTCAGTCTGACCCCTCAGGCAGGGTCGGAAACGGTCGGCAGTGTGGAGCCAACACCCGCGCCAGAACCCCTGGCGGCCGCAGCGCCCGCGCCGACGGCCACCGAGCCGCCTGAAGCTTCCAAGTCAACCGACACACAGACGCCCGAACCTGAGTCACAGAGCGGGTCCGAGACGAGTGGTGTGGAGCGACGGGAAGGCGGCTCAGCCTGCTTCGCGCCGGCGTCACCAACGATGCGACTAACGGACCTGGCAGTCCCGCTGAGCGTTCTCGGCCTGGTCGGGCTGGGACTGAGTCGCCGCAGGAGATAACAGGTGGAAGACGAACTCGACTGGATCAGGGCCGCGGAACAGACCTGGGTTGTCAGATACCCCGCTCAGAAACTAGCTACGTTTGGGATGACTTCACTTTCGTACTACGTGGTAACCGAGCCAATCTACAGAGACCTCCAGCCTGGCAATAGGGAGGGGGTCGTCAGAACCGGCAAGGTTGTCGCAGAAGAGCCCTCGATCGTCACGCCGTATTACGCGATGAACCTAGAAGGATTCAGTCCAGAGGCTTATCGCTACCTGGAGTATGTGTCGAGTCAGCACGGTCCCAACAGCCCCGGCCTGCTTTACCAGTACAGGAACGAGCCAGAGGGTACGGAGATTCTCAGTGGGGATGCGGGGGAAATCGCTCACCGCATTGATGAACGTCTGACCAGGGAACAGGACAACCTCGCGGTCGTAATGGTCGGAGTGGACGAGCTCTGGGACGTGTCACTGATAAAGTTCATGTACGAACTGACCTCAAGGTCTGCGCCGCACCACGCCGAGGAGCTCGGGTCCAAGGGTCTTTTCGATCCGGCGCCAGGGGCGGGCGGGCTGCCGATGGCCGCCGTCCAGAGAATCGAGCGCATGTTTTACGAAGTTTCGCGAGGACGCGATCCCGAAGACCTCAGACGCGAACTGGACCGCTGGGGCGCGTTCGATACATACGAAGACAGGTTCCTGAACCTGTTTCGTCGCTAGTCAGGGCTAGGGGATCGCTCGTTGAGTGATGATCGTCTGGCCGAAGGGGCGAATGGTACTCGTCCAAAATGGCGCGGCCCCTGAATCATCGCTGGCCCAGCAGAGCAATAGCTGCAAAGTGGCTGGCGATCACCCTGATCTTGCTCACGTTCATTGGCTTGCGTGGTGACACTATAGCCATGAGTCGCACTCAAGAAGTCTCAGCAGTGTACGCCTACGACCTCGTTGGATGGCACCTGGTCAACCTCCACTCCAAGTGGACGCACTGGCTTCGCAGGGTGGTCCCAGGCTTCAAGGTGACAGACTCCGAGCGTCTGCGAGCGCTTGCTATGTACTTCAAGCTAGGAGAAGAGATAAGGCAGCTTACAGCCAAGATAGGGTCGGCAAGCGCCGGCGGTGACAGCAATGCATTGGTCGAAAAGCTAGAAGACAGACTCAATCAGGTACGCAACACACGCGCTTCGATCCGTAACGACGTGGAGGAGGCTATCGAGTCCGAGATCAGTACAGTGGTCAGGGAGCAGAGACTTGGACTGGTTGGCAAGATGGTGTTTCCTCCCGTTGACGTCAGACTGGAGGAGCCGCCGATGGTGCTTGTCACATCGCCGAGGGACAGGATTCAACGCCTCGACGACGTGCTTCTGGAAGCGGACATGACCATACAGGCCCGCGAAAGAATCGAGAAGCGAATTGTGAACGAACAGGATCTGTCCGCGCTCGTCCTAGAAATAGGCGGCGTAGCTACCTACCCGGCGTCGGTACACAGCGGCGTAGATTTGAGGAACACGCTTCGGCTGGCGGCCCACGAGTGGGTACATCACTACCTGTTTCTGAGGCCGCTGGGACGCGACCCGTATCGAAGTGCCGAGCTGATGGCGCTAAACGAGACCGTTGCTGGCATCGCGGGCGACGAGATTGGGGATCTGGCCTACTCAGCTATGCAGTCGAGGGCACCGCCATCTCGCAGCACGTCACATGAAGCAGCCCGGGACTTTCACGCAGCCGATCTTACCGAGCACACCGAGATAGACTTCGGGTCGCTAATGAGAGAGACCAGAGTGACAGTTGGCCGACTCCTGGCCGACGGTGAGATCGAACGAGCCGAAGCCTACATGGAAGATCAGCGGAAGGCGCTCATGGAAAGCGGTCACCCTATTCGCAAACTCAACCAGGCATACTTTGCTTTCTACGGCACCTACGCTCACGGTCCAGCCTCAGTTGATCCGATCGGCCCTCTGGTTCTGCGTCTGAGGGAACTGTCGGCGGATGTAGGCGAGTTTCTCAGTCTCGCAGGGTCCATCACCAGCTACGAGGATCTGCGGAAGCTACTTAGAGAGATTGAAATATCGGGAGGACAGTCCTGACCATCCAAGAGAATTGCAGTTACGCAGTTTTCTTCTGGGTACCAGCCTTCTCCAGTATCGCGGCTGCGTAAACATCTCGTCCCAGCGGGAACCATATCGGCAGGCAGAGCGTAGTTTTAAGTGAGCGTCCAGAGAAGTGATGTCCAACCGCACAACGCTATGTGTTACTATATCGTTATCGCTACAAAAGACATCATCTCAGTTTCCACGCGGAGTCGTTCCTTAGCATGTATCGGCCAGAAGAACCTGAAGTAAACTTCGACCAGATCCTCGAGCGAATCAGGGGATTCTTTGGCCGATTCAGCATGGGCGGAATTGGCGGCGGTGGCGGTGTGTGGGCGTTGATTGTCCTCGCTCTGTTCGGGGTCGGTGCGCTCGTGTGGGTCGGAAGCGGCTTCTTCACCGTACAGCCTGGGGAACAGGCCGCTCTCCGCAGACTAGGAACTTTCGACAACATCCAAGGTCCTGGCCTCCACTGGTGGTGGCCTTCCCCGATAGGGGCGAGGGACATTGTAAAAGTGGACGACATCCGCAAGCTCGAAGTTGGGGTCAGAGGCGGCACGCCGGCCCTCGACGAGTCGCTCATGATCACCGGGGACCCTGACGAGGCAGGTCAGCCCGGAGAGGCGCCGAACATCGTCGATGTGCAGCTTCTCGTTCAGTACGACATCAAGGACCTCCAGAAATTCCTATATCGCGCGGTTGATCCGGCCGGTCAGACTATCAAGGACGCGACCGAGAGCTCACTACGGCAAGTAGTCGGCAGCAGGCCAATCGACGATCCGCTGACCGACAAGAAGGAAGACACACAGGCAGATACCAAACTGCTTCTCCAGCGACTGCTCGACGAGTACGAGACCGGCATAAACGTCCGTGAAGTCAAGCTGCTCAACGTGTTCGCTCCAGAGCAGGTGAAGGACGCTTTCGACGACGTGGTACGCGCCAAGGAGGACAAGGCGCGGATCATCAACCTCGCCGACGCCTACAGGGAATCGGTTCTGCCAAATGCCAGGGGTGAGGCCGCGCGGCTCAAAGAGGCCGCCGAAGCGTACAAGCAGGAGCGAATCGCGATTGCGCAGGGTCAGTCACAGCGGTTCCTCTCGATCCTGTCCGAGTACGAGTTGGCCCCGAAAGTCACGCGACAGCGCCTGTTCCTCGAGGCGATGGAAGACATCCTTCCCGGCATAAGAAAGTACATCATAGACGACGATACGGGCGGAGGCCTGCTGGAACTCATAGATCTAACCGGCGGCAGCGAACTCCCCACCACGCTCGGCAGGAACCAGTAGGGACACTATTCGATGAAATTCCTGGCGCTAGCTCTAATCATAGTGGCGGCTGTGGCGGCGATAGTCGGACCGCAGCTGTTCTTCGTAGTGGACGAAAAGCAGCTGGCCATCGTTACCCGATTCGGCCAGGTGCAGCAGTCGATAAAGACTCCAGGTCTCTATACCAAGACTCCCTTCATCGATACCACAACGTACTTCGATAAGCGACTGCTAAGCTTCGACGCGCCACCTGAGTCGCTGCTTACCAAAGACAAGAAACGGCTCATCATCGACGTGTACGCGAGGGGCCGAATAGTGGACCCAGTGTTGTTCAGGGAGACCGTCCAGACGGAGAGTCAGGGGAAGGCGCGCGCGGTGGACATCATCGCATCGGAGCTAAGGCGCGAGATTGCCAGTGACAATCAGGCTGAGATAATCACGACCAAGCGTGAAGACATAATGAACCGCGTCCGGGAGATCGTAACCCCCAAGCTCAAAGAGTTCGGGATCAACATCATAGACGTCAGGATCAAACGTGCTGACTTCCCTCCCGAGATCGCAGAATCGGTCTATGCCAGAATGCAGTCCGAGCGAAAGCGAAAGGCGGACAAGGAGCGCGCCGAGGGCCAGGAGATTGATGCGGAAGTCCGCGCCGAGGTGGACCGTGAGGCTGCGATCATAAAGGCTACCGCACAGAAAGAGGCCGATATTACGCGCGGCGAGGGTGAGGCTGAAGCCATTAAGATATTTGCAGACGCAATTGGGGCCGATCCCGAGTTTTACGCTTTCCAAAGATCACTCGAAGCCTATCGCAAGATATTCGAGGCGAACTCGACCGTCGTGCTCCCCGCGGACAGTGATCTGTTCGAGTTTCTCCAGTCTCAGGACGGACTCAACGAGCGCTTCAATACGACGCCCTGACCGGGACTCCGACGTGTGTACAGGATAGTCTCTGACAGTGCCACAGTCTCTTTGGCTGCGTCTGAAATAGATACGGCGCGCCTTAGTGATGCGAAGACGGTGAGACGAGTCCCCCCGGTCATGCCCAACGTCCGAGTCAAAGTGTTCGACGAGTTCATTGAGTGCGTTGACCCAAACTGGCTGACAGCAGTGGCGGAGACCGCGTTCGCTGTCGAGGGGTCTGAGACAGAAGGGCTAACGACCGTGGTGATCGCGAACGATCAGACGGTGTCCGAGCTCAATGCCGAGTATCGCGGGCTCGATACCACGACGGACGTGCTGTCGTTCTCAAACGTTCATTCCGGGACATACTACGGCGCTGACACTAGGGATATCGACGAGTTCCACTTCGTGCTTCCCCCATGCCATCAACCGGAGGTCGGTGAGGTAATTATCTCGCTTCAGCAGGCCGAACGACAGGCCATAGAAGCCGGGCATACGCTTGGAAACGAGGTCGCCGCACTGGTTGCCCACGGGATATTTCATCTGCTAGGTTACGATCACGAAGACGAGTCCGACGCCGTCGTTATGCAGGCGATAGAGGTCGAGGCAAGGGAGGAGATGCGGCGAACGGGGCTTGTGGAGTAATATCGAGCCCACCCTATCCCCTACTTTGGATTGCCGAGTGGCGAGCCACTTCTTGGGTTCCCGCTTTCGCGGGAATGACAGGCGGGCGAACTGGCCAAGTTATTTTCATAGTAAGAGACCCCCCTATTATGGCGGAAGTGCTCTACAGAAAGTGGCGTCCGCGTGCCCTGGATGAAGTCGTAGGGCAGGATACCGTCACCAATACGCTCAAGAACGCCGTTTCCAGCGGTCGTCTCACTCACGCTTATCTGTTCTGTGGTCCTCGCGGCACAGGGAAGACAAGCACCGCGCGGATATTGGCCAAGGCTGTCAACTGCCTAAGCCCAGAGAACGGAGAGCCGGACAACACCTGCGACAACTGCCTGGCGATCATCGAGGGCCGCGCGCTCGATCTGATAGAGATCGACGCGGCCAGCAATCGCGGGATAGACGACATCCGCGACTTGAGCGACAAGATCGGCTTCGCGCCCACCCAGTCGCAATACAAGGTGTACATCGTGGACGAGGTACACATGCTGACGGATGCTGCGTTCAACGCGCTGCTCAAGACGCTCGAAGAGCCGCCCGGACACGCCATCTTCATACTCGCCACGACCGAAGTCCACAAGGTCCCACTCACAATCGTCTCCAGGTGCCAGCGGTACGACTTTCGCCGAATTACAATCGACGCGATTCACCAGAAGCTGGCGCAGCTGAGTGTCGCCGAGGGTGTGGAGGCGGAAGGAGACGCGCTCGATCTGATAGCGCGACACTCGACCGGAAGCCTGAGAGACGCCGAGAACCTGCTGGAGCAGGCAGTAGTCTCGTACGGGTCGCCATTGAATGGCGACCAAGTAAGGGACATGTTGGAGCTTACAGGGGACGAGGACGCGCTCGATCTGTGCGAGATGGTGGTCGGACGCAAAGTGTCCGAAGGTCTCGGTCTAATCGGACGGATCGCCGATCAGGGATCCGACCTCGGACAGCTACAGCGCTCCCTTACGGAGTTCCTACGAGCGGTCATGCTGATAACCTCCGGGGCGGGAGATTCGTCCCAGTTCTCGGACGCTACCGCCGAGCGGCTAGCCAAGATCGCCGCGGGAGCCGACCAAAGCCAGGTGCTGCGCTCGCTGAGAGCTTTCGCCGAGGCGGACATGAGGCAGGATGTGTCATCGCCGCTGCCGTTGGAGCTGGCGCTCGCTGAGTCCAGCCTCGAACCTGTTGCCGAGCCCGCTCCACCACCTCCCGCTAGGCAGCCAACCAGAAGGCCTGCGCCCAGGGTCGCCGACTCTGGCACGAGGTCGCCAGCACCCCACGCCCAGCAGCGCCGGCCACCGCCAGCCCCGAGCGCGGCACAGGGTACGACGCCTGCGCGGAATACGGGTCAGCCTCTTCCAGACAAGCCAGATGAGCGTCTAGCCGCCGTGTGGCCCGATCTGTTAAGGGCGCTCAGAAACACCGGTTCGCGATTCAAGCTGGGGCCGTTGCTACGCAGCGCGCGAGAGTATAATCTTGAAGACAACCGGATTGTCGTCAGGTTTGCCCACAGCTCGCACATAGAGCGGGCTGAGGAGGAGGTTGGCAACCCTTCAGTCAGACGAGAGCTGAAACAGGCCATCGAACAGACGATGGGCCGCGAGCTCGATATCTCAATCGAACTCGCGTCAGGAAGCGAGAGAGCGTCCAAGAGACAGACTGATCAGAGTCATCTAGTCCGCGCGGCCCAAGCAATGGGTGCGAGGCTAGTGGAGACGATCGAGGAGGACACACCTCAATGAACCGCCGAATGCTGCGTCAAGCTCAGCAGCTACAGAGAAGAATGGCGCAGCTCCAGGAAGAGCTCGAGAGCGCCACAGTCGAAGCTACCGCAGGAGGCGGTGTCGTCACCGTAGTAGTCACAGGTAAGCTGACGCTGGAGTCAATTGAAATCGACCCTGAAGTCGTGTCCCCTGATGACGTAGATATACTGCAAGACCTGATAATCGCTGCGGTGAACGAAGGGCTTTCAAACGCGCAGGAGATGGTTAGCTCCAGGATGGGAGAGCTGACCGGCGGTCTAAACATCCCGGGTCTTACGTAAGATGACGAGCCCGGCCGTCTATACCGTCGCGCCAATCGCGAGGCTGATCGAGGAGTTCAGCAAGCTGCCCGGAATCGGGCCAAAATCAGCACAGCGGCTGGCGTTCTACCTGATCAGGATGCCGGAGCAGCACGCCCATGACCTGGCAGCGGCGATCATCGGGGTCAAGGACGCCGTCGCCATGTGCTCGCGCTGCTTTAACCTCACCGAGGACGACCCCTGCGACATCTGCTCGGACCCTAGACGCGATCCACAGAGGATATGCGTTGTCGAGGAGGCGCTTGACGTGCTTGCGCTGGAGCGCACACATTCGTACCGAGGCCTGTACCACGTGCTGCACGGCGCGATCTCGCCTATGAACGGCATCGGTCCCGATGATTTGAGGATACAGCCGCTGCTCAAGCGTCTGTCCAATGAGCCGGTGCAAGAGATCATACTCGCGACCAATCCCAACGTTGAGGGAGATGCCACCGCTATGTACATCCATGGCCTTATCTCCCCGTTGGGAGTGCCGATTACCCGACCGGCGCGGGGTCTTCCGGTCGGCGGCGACCTGGAGTACGCCGACGAGTCCACGCTAGGCCGCGCGATCGAGGGCAGACAGGTCTTCTGACCGGCATGAGCCGAGCGAGGTCCCGAACGTACAAGACAAGCGGTGTGGTGCTGCGACAGTACCCTTTGGGGGAAGCCGACCGTATCGTATCGATTCTCACGCCGGACCTGGGCAAGGTCAGGGTGGTTGCCAAGGGCGTTCGCAGGCCAAATGGGCGTCTGCGAGGTCATCTGGATCTCACCAACGTCGTTGACTTCGCCGCCGCGTACGGACGGAATCTCGACGTCATCACCGAGGCCATGCTGTGCGACGATCATCCAGGCTCTCGCAAAGACCTGATCCGTCTGTCTCATGCGATATATGTCTGTGAAGTTGCCGACATGTTCTCAGAGGAGCGATCTCCAAGCCGCGCACTCTACGCGCTGGTGACAGAGACGCTCGAAGCGCTGGGAGAGGTCTGCGACCCCTGGCTTGTGGGAAGATGGTACGAGCAGCGTGTACTCGACATTACCGGGTTCCGGCCCCAGCTCGAACACTGTGTTGAGTGCGACGCGACCCTGGAGCCGGGTGACCACGTTCTCGATCTCGGAGCAGGCGGAGTATTGTGTCCGAGCTGCAGGACTCTAGGCGTGGGCCAAAAGGTGCAGGTGTCCCAGTCGGCGATGCGTGTCCTTCGACACTTCCAGCGTGCTACGACCGTCGCGGGAGTCGGAGAACCGACGCTCAGCGACAGCACACGTAACGAAGTAGAGCGCATAGCCTCGCGCTACATCAGGTCGATCATCGAGCGCGACATTCGGAGCGCGGAGTTCACACGCCATGCAGGTTCGGTCTGAACCGAACTGGGCATGTTGACACGGAGCGCTGACCCCTGTCAGAATTTCTACGCAGTCGTTCACAACGGCCTTGTACACTCTCAGTTCGTATGCCCCTGTAGCTCAGGAGGATAGAGCACCGGTTTCCTAAACCGGGTGCCCCGGTTCGAGTCCGGGCAGGG
>JAAXHZ010000037.1 GCA_012270625.1 Dehalococcoidia bacterium
GAGGTGCTCGGAAAGGGCACCGAGAATCTGGAAGGCTACTCTATGAAGGGCGAGGGACACTTTGGTCCTGGTGAGCTGCCCCGCTTCCACAGGGAGTTCTTCGAATTCCCCCAGGGTCGTAAGGAAGACTGGCTCTTCGAGCAGTTCAAGGAGAAGCTCCGACAGTCAGGAGTACCAGGCGAGTCTGACCTCGTGGAATTCGCAACCAACATCAAGGAAGTGCTGGACGAGGGCGAAACCACCTTCGATATTGCCTGAGTTATCTCTTGAGCCGTCGTATCATGGAGAATCAATTGCAGACGTTTTCTGAGTCGTTGAAGTCCGGCAAGTTCGTGGTTACCGCCGAGCTGAACCCTCCCAAGGGCACAGACCTGAGTAGATTGTTCGAGCACGCTGAGGTCCTGAGCGGCATGGTGGACGCCTTCAACCTTACCGATTCCCCAGGCGCGAACATGACGATGGCGCCGATTTCGGCGGCTCATCTCATGCTAGATCGCGGCATCGAGCCTATCCTGCAAGTAACAGGCCGTGACCGCAATCGAATCGCCCTCCAGGGCGAGATCCTCGCCGCAGGCGCGCTCGGCATTCGGAACATTCTCTGTATGAGCGGAGACCCGCCAGGTCGCGGCGACCACCCTGATGCCGTGGGGGTCTTCGACCTCCAGGCCGAGACACTTCTTGAGGCTGTCAAGGCGATGAACTCTGGCGTCGACATGTACGGCAACGAGCTGAGGGGGGCGCCCACCATCTTTGCTGGAGCCGTAGCCAATCCCGGCGCCGACGATCTCGATAGAGAGCTGGTCCGCATGGAGGAAAAGGTGCGCATGGGTGCGGCCTTCTTCCAGACACAGGCGGTTTACGACGCAGCCAGGTTCGAAAAGTTCATGGAAACGGCTCGGCGCTTCGACGTTCCCGTACTGGCGGGCATGATCGTCCTGAAGTCGGCGCGCATGGCGCGGTTCCTGAACGACAAACTCCCTGGAGTGTCAGTGCCGGACAGCATCATCGAAGAGATGGACTCGGCAGAAGACCCCGCGGCCACGGGCATCGCAATTACATCTCGACTCATCCGCGAGGTACGCGACACATGCGACGGCACACACATAATGGCTATTGGATGGGAGTCGCGAATCCCGGCAATTCTGTCGGGCGCGGGCCTGGCCTGACTCACTAACCGGAGGAACTCGAATGTCGCAAACTCTGGTAATCGACGGTCTCAAGGATCGAATCCTGCCAATCAACCTGCGGCAGAGCGGAAACAGCGACGCGCAGATGCTGATCTCTACTCGCATACGGAAGTCTCCCTGGTGGCACATGTCGAAGGCAGCCGGTTGCTGGGCATACACCACGTACAACCACCTCTATCATCCGAGGGCGTACATCAGGCCCGAAGACGGTGGCCTGATGGCAGAGTATGAGATATTGACCAAGCACGTCAGCATGTGGGACGTGGCTGTAGAGCGTCAGATCCAGGTCAAAGGCCCCGACGCGGCTGACTTCGTGGACTACCTCATTACCCGCGACGTACATGCGCGCGTGCCGACGATGCAGGCACGCTACGTAATCCTATGCAACCAGTACGGCGGAATCATTAACGATCCGGTGCTTCTCCGCGTAGCCGACGACGAGTTCTGGTTCAGCATCTCCGACTCGGACCTCCTGCTTTGGGCACAGGGTGTCAACTGCGCCGGCAGGTTCGACGTGGACATCCACGAGATCGACGTGTCCCCAGTCCAAATCCAGGGACCCAAGTCTGCGCCCTTGATGGAGAAGATGTTCGGCCCTCACGTCAGAGAGATCCCCTACTATGGGTTGGTCCACGACACATTGAACGGACACCCTGTCACCATTTCCCGCACGGGCTTCTCCGCTGAGGTCGGGTTCGAGATTTACCTTCACGACGCCATGCTGTACTCAGATGACGTCTGGCCGTACATCCTCGGTCAGGGAGAGGAGTTCAACCTCGGCGTGATCGCTCCCAGCCACATCCGACGGCTGGAGGCCGGGATCCTGTCCTACGGTCAGGATATGGACATCGAGAACAACCCGTTCGAGGTCCGGCTTGGCTGGCAAGTGGACCTCGACAAGGGCGACTACATAGGCAAAGAAGCCTTGGCCAGGATCAAACAGGAAGGAGTCCAGCAGCGCCTGGTCGGCCTGAGAGTCGGGGGTGAGCCTATCACCTGGTACAACGAGGACTTTTACATGGTCAAGGACAGCGACTCAGGAGACGACGTCGGTTACGTTACCAGCGCGTTCTGGTCGCCCAATCAGGACTCGAACATCGCTCTTGCCGTGCTGCCCCGATCACACTGGAGGCGGGGCACGCAGGTCAAAGTCCAGCTCCCCAAAGACGGCATAGTGGACGCACGAGTAGTCCGCGTGCCATTCGTAGATCCGACCAAGCACATCCCCAAGACCAAGCTCTAAGGCGTCGGACTTCATACGAACTCCTATCTCTAAAGGGCAGCGTCTGAACCCCGACGCTATCCCCTGGCCCTCGCAGCTGGCCTCGTCTTCACCGGGGGCTTGGCCATGAAGACCAATATCATAGATACCAGCGCAGCCCCGGAGAAGCCAAGAAACGCGATCGTGTAGCTGCCGGTCGTGTCGAAGAAATAGCCGCTGATGATCGGCCCGGCGATTATCCCCAACATCTGAATCGTGGACCTGAAGCCTTGGATAGTCGCGTAGGAGCGTCGTCCAAAATAGTCGGCAATTAGCGACTGCGGTATTACGGAAATGCCTCCCTGTGAGGCCGAGAACGCGACCAGAATGGGGATAACGGCGGTCACGCTTGGCGCCCGTGCCATAAACACAATGGACACTGCCATCAGCGCGAGCGAGGCGACCATCACGTAGCGTCTGTTGATGAAGTCTCCAATGGCGCTGAGGCCAAACCTGCCAGGAATGCTCATCAATCCGACCGAACCTGCAAGCGCGGCTGCGGTTACGCTCGACGCTCCCAAGTCTATGAAGAACGGCACAAGATGGAGACCGATGCCTCCGCTCACCAGGGACCTCGCCATGATCGACAGTGTGAGATACCAGAAGCTGGAGGTCCTCAGTGCCTCTCGCGCTGTGAAATCGTTGGACATGTCCGGCAGGAGCGGCCTGCGCGTCGCCCCGGATGCGCGCGCCTCTTCCGGCACTGTCCCATCCGGATAGTAACCATACGGCTCCGGCCTGTGTCGCATCACCATCGCGACTGGCACACCAAGCACGGCAATGAAAACGCCCACCATTAACGACGCCGGGCGCCAGCCGTAAGTCTCCACGAGCCAGCCCAGCGCTGGTACGAATAGGCCGCCGATTCCGACCCCCGACCACATGATCCCGAATGCCAGACCCCGCTTGCGGTTGAACCAGTTTGCCACCGCCGCCGTGATCGGAGTACTCATCCCCAGGCTGTTGCCGAGCGCGATCATAAACACGTAAACGAAGAAGAAAGCCAGCAGGCCGTCGATGCGACTCATGGCGATGTAGCCGAGACCCATCAGTGGTATCCCGACTGCGATCAGCCTGCGCGGCCCCACGCGATCCACAGCCCACCCTTCGACTGGACCCAGGAGACCGGACTCCAGCCGCGCGACGCTGAATACCACCGAGATTGTGGTACGGCTCCAGTGGAACTCCTCACCTAACGGAATGATGAAGTTCCCAAACCCGTGGAAGTTGATGCCCGACGCGATCGACATCGCGGCCCCGCCGGCGACCACGATCCACCAGCCATAGAATATCCTGGGATTGTTTGCGACGTTAGCTGCCAGTGGTCGGGAGCAGATGGCTGCTGGTAGTCATCGGACAGCCTTTCTTAGAAACCGATCGCAGTGCCGTCGCGTCTTGGGTCCGCCCCACCCTGGAATGTCCCTTCCTCGCGGTTCACCATTATGCCCTGCGCGCCGCCAACCGTTGTAGAGAACGGTTCTGCCAGCTCGATGTTGTGTCCCTTCTCGGCGAGCGCCATACGTACCGGCGCAGGGAAGCGCTCCTCCATGACGACCCGACGCTCTTCGAACACGCGGAGCCGCGGGGCTTCAATCGCTTCTTGGACGTTCATCCCAAAGTCGAGCGCGTTCATCACGAACTGGGGAGTCGTCTGCAGGATGCCCCAGCTGCCAGGCGTACCCAAGCTGACGTGGAACTTGCCGTCCCTGAAGGTCTGTGTGGGAGCGACGCAGAAGTCAACGCGCTTGCCGCCTTCGAGACGGTTGGGTGCACCCTCTTCTAGATCGAACCAGTGGGCCATGTTATTGAGAAATAGACCGGTGTTGCCGGGTGCGACGGCCGATCCAAATCCTCCGCCGAGGGTCTGGGTTACTGAGACGACGTTGCCATCGCTGTCCGCAACCGCGAAGTGCGTAGTCATGCCTCCATCGAAGGCGTCCGGACTGCCGGCCTTTATGGAGCCTGATGGGACCATCCGACTGAACTGCTCGCCTGAGACGACGACGGCGCTGTTGCGGTCGATGCGAACGCGCTGCTGCTCGGCGTAACCGTCCGACAGCAGCGCGCCGACTGGCGCCTTGACGTAGGCCGGGTCTCCACCCCACTTGATGCGATCAGCGACCGCCAGCTTTACACTCTCAATGTAGAGGTGCAGCGTTTCAGGATGTTGAAAGATCAGGTCTGAGCCTTCGAACCCCTCCATGATCTTCAGCGTCTCAAGAAGCTGGAACCCGGTCGAGTTGGGCGGAACCGAAAATATCTCGTAGTCTCGATAGCTTATGCTAATCGGCTCGCACCACTCGGCATCGTATGTCGCCAGGTCCTCTTCAGTGAACTGCCCGCCAAGCTCCTGCGCGCCCTTGACTATTCGACTGGCAAGCTCGCCCCGGTAGAATTCGTCCTTGCCGCCGCGAGCGATCGCGCCGAGGGACTCCGCAAGCTGTGGCTGCTTGACCCTCTCTCCAGGTCTCGGTCCGCTGCCGTTCTTGACAAAGATGCCCGCCGACGGAAACATCGATAGCCGGGGCACAGAGTTCCCTATCGATTTGGCGTTGAAGAAGGTAATCGGCGTTCCGTTGGCAGCGTAGCCTATGGCTGGCTCGAAAAGCTGCTCACGCTCCAGACGCCCGTAGGTCTCATGAAGGGTCAGCCATCCAGCGGCGTTGCCCGGCACAAGTGCAGACCGAATGCCGACGTCCTTGTCATTTTCCGTGTATTCCTCCGGATCTGCCGCGGCCGGCATCCGGCCGGAGAAGTTCAGAGCTCGAACCCTGTCCTCGGCTGCGACGTAGGCGAGCGCAACACCAACTCCGGCTGCTCCTGACATGAACGGCTCGCAAACGTTGAGAGTCGAGGCCACCGCGACTGCCGCGTCGAAAGCGTTGCCGCCAGCCATCATCATTCGCACGCCCGCCAGCGATGCCAGCGGATGAGCCGAGGCTGCCATTCCATTCGTACCTACGGCGGGAGGACGACCTGCTTGGGGGATTACTGACAAGCTGACCATGAATACACTCCTGAATCGCTCTTCTTCTGACAGGGCTAAACGCTAATGGGCGTCCAATAGGATGTCAAGCGTGACTCAACGTACTGGAGAGATTTTCATAAGTCCCAGATGGATCATCATTGGGGAGGTCAGGGGAGGGTCTCACTCCTCGGCTCCTCTCCACTCACTCCTCGAAAATTGCACTTATGCAATTTTCTTCAACGTACTGGACGCATAGCCCGCGGCAATCGCCTCACGAGGCAGGCTCCGTTATCTCCAGGACTTGGTCCACGCTGACGTCCTCGAGCGCCTGACTGCGTCCACTGGGCCAGAGAACTCGGATCTCTTCCAC
>JAAXHZ010000038.1 GCA_012270625.1 Dehalococcoidia bacterium
ACCCAGGAGAGCTACCTGTTCCACGCTAGTCTTAGGAGCAACCTGCTGTACGCCAGCCCGGAGGCTACCCAGGCCGAGATCGAGGCCGCCGCGAGAGCCGCGTACATCCACGACTGGATCGAAACGCTCCCCGATGGCTACGACACCGTTGTCGGAGAGCGCGGCTACCGGCTGTCTGGTGGAGAGCGCCAGCGGCTCGCGATCGCCCGTGTCATCCTGCACGATCCGCGAATCCTGATTCTCGACGAGGCCACGTCAGCGCTCGATACGGCGAGCGAGCGACACGTCCAGATGGCGCTGGAGCCGCTGATGCGCGATCGCACGACTATCGCTATAGCTCACAGGCTGTCCACGATCATGTCAGCGGACGTGATATACGTGGTCGATGAGGGCAGGATCATCGAGTACGGCACCCACGAAGAGCTTCTGAAGCGCTGTGGCCTCTATGCCGAACTGTACACCGAGCAGTTCCAGGGCGGGCTGGTCGAGTCGCACTGCGAGGATGGCATAGTGCTATCAGATGGTCGGGTGATAACCCACGAAGGCGTGCTGGTGGGAGCAGGCGCGGGCTGAGGGCGGAGTCGCCCGCCCTCGATAGAAAATCCCCACTGGCGCGGTACGTCCGGGCACGGCGGTGACGACTGGGATGTCCGCTCCTAGAGGCTCTCCGTCTCCAGGAATATGTGGACTTCTGCCAAGTCATCGGTTGCCTTGGCCTGCTCCGCCTGTTCCGCTCGTTCTCGCGTAATGCGCGAATGAAGTCGTCTGTCGTTTCTATAATCAAAGCCATGGGTCTTCTACTATTCTAGATTGTAGTCCATGCTAATTAGGAAGAGAGTAGCGGGAAAGAAATCCCGGCGCCTGTACGTCTTCCACGTATAGACGTTTTCGCTTGGATCGGTAAACTAGGCAGCGGGGACAGAGAGAATTAGCCGGAGGAAAAGATGATCGTAGTAACTGGAGCGACGGGAAGGCTGGGACGCAGGGTTGTGCAGCTGCTGGTGAACCAAAACAGAGAAGTCCTGGCGACAGACCAGTTGGCTGCCGATGACCTTCCAGCGGAGTTTGTGCGTTGCGATCTCGTGGACGCCGAGGCAGTGGAGGGCATTCTCAAGGACGCGGAAGCCGTCGTTCACATGGGAGCCATCCCCGGACCGCAGCGGGAAGAGCCGAGGGCCATTTTCGACAATAACGTTGCCAGCGCCTTCAACGTCATGATGTCGGCGGCAGAGTTGGGACTGCGGCGTGTAGTGTTCTCGTCCAGCGCCTTTGGCATGGGCTGGGCCAGCGACGGCAGCGCTTTCGTGCCGCTGTACCTGCCATTGGACGAGGAACATCCCATGATGCCTTTCGAGCCTTATGGCCTGTCCAAGCAGGTTGGAGAGGACATCGGCAGAATGATCGCCCGCAACTCAGACACCACCGTCGTCAGCCTGCGGTTTACCAATGTGCCGCTTCCGGAAGTCCAGGCTGAGTTCCCCTGGCCTGCCCCTACACCCGAGAATCCCCTGACACTGGTGATGTGGGCCTATGCCGACGCTAGGGACGTAGCCGATGCACACGTGTTAGCGCTGGATGCAGAGATAGAAGAGTATGAAGCCTTCATGATCGCCCAGCCTTCCAGCCGTTTCAAAGAGCCTACGATCGACCTTGTCAAAAACAACTTCGGCGACCGGGTGGAGATACGGGAAGGGCTGAGCGGCAACGCCAGCGTAATCAGTACAGAAAAGGCGCAGCGACTGCTGGGCTGGAGACCACGCTACGATTGGGTGTAAAAGAGGGCGCTTCCAAAGTCCCTTCTCCCGCCGGGAGAAGGCTAGGATGAGGGGGAGTCTTGCCAGCGCTTTCACCCTCACCTCAATCCTCTCCCTCAAGGGAGAGGAGGTCCTTGGGAGATCATCTTTGGAAACGCCCCCCTTAGAGCCGAACTCTGTTCAGCTATACGTTCGTCGCCGCGGGACGGCCTTCGATGGCGTGCCGCACTTCTGGGTTGACTATCGACATCGGGAACGTGCGGTTCAGCAGCCGTGAGGTCTCCTGGCCGACCTGGACGCCGGACCTGATCCGCGACATGTTCGACGTGCCCGCCGAGTGCGGCGATACAACCACGTTGTCCATCTTCAGCAGTGGGTTGTCTGCCGGAGTCGGCTCTTCCTCGAACACGTCGAGGCCGGCGCCCGCGATCTCTCCGCTCTGAAGCGCAGCGATCAGCGCGGCCTCGTCGATCACCGGGCCGCGGCAGGTGTTCACAATGTAAGCTGTCGGCTTCATCGCCTTGAAGAAGCTCTCGCCGAGCAGTCCACTTGTCTCGTTGTTCAACGGCGTGTGGACTGAGACGAAGTCGGACTCCGCCGCCAGCTCCTCGAGGCTGCCTACCAGCCTGACCCTGTACTCCCTGGCGATCCAGGGTGGGCAGTAGGGGTCATATGCGATGACCTCCATGCCGAACGCCTGCGCCTTGCGCGCGGTCGCTCGCGCGATGTTCCCGAATGCCACGAGGCCGAGCGTCTGGTCGTAGATCGGCACCATCGGCATGATCGCGGCGCGCGTCTCGGCTCCCCACTTGCCAGCCTTGACCAGCTCGTTGAGCTGCGCCAGCTTCTTGGCACAGGCCAGCAGGAGCAGGATCGCGTGGTTCGACACCTCCTCGGTGCAGAAACCCGCCGAGTTGACGACCATGATCCCCTGGTCGGTCGCGGCCTCGTGGTCGATGTGGTTGAAGCCGTGGCTCCCGACCAGGATCGCCTGCACGCCCTCGGTCTCCTCGATGACCTCGCGGGACAGCGGCACGCCGGCGTTGATGACGATGTCCGCGCCCGCCATCGCTTCGATGGCCTCGCCATCGCTGCCGCACTCGAACTTCTCCAATTCGTAGTCCAGGCCCTGGATCTGCTCCTCGATCAGCTCAGTGTCCGCCTCACCGCTGCCTGATATTACCGAAATCTTCAGTGTCACCTGTTTCCTCCTATGGCTATTGGTTTCATCTCGCCTGGCGATTTTCGTTCGCCAGGGCGCTTATGGACTCGATTATCGTGTCTATCTCGCGGTCTTCGATGAAGAACGCGCAGCACAGGCGCATCGCGCTCTGTTGGAGCGCGGGACGTCCCAGGATTCCCCACCTCTCGAACATCTGAGAGTTGAGATCGCCTCCGTCCAGGCCGTCCACGGAGAACGTCACGATGCCTGTCGAGAACTCGTGACTCTCAGGACTGCGGAGCGTCGCGCCCGGTATCTCGGCTATGCCAGCCTTCAGCCTGTCGGCGAGATGGAGCGAACGCGCCTCGATGTTATCTATGCCGACGCCGTCGATGTACTCGATCGCCTTCCCCATCGCGCTGTACAGGATGGTGTGGCGACCGCCGAACTCGAACCTGTGAGCGGTGTCGAGAAACTCCAGGTCCGACATGGTGCGACGGTCCAGAGCGCCCGCCTGTGATCCTGTCCACGAGACCTTGAGCCGCTCGATCCAGTCGCGCCTGACGTAGAAGTAGCCCGTGCCCCATCCGCCGAGCAGCCACTTGTGGCCGGTGCCCGCGTAGAAGTCGCAGTCCATGTCGCGCAGGTCGATCGGGAACTGTCCCGCCGACTGCGCCGCGTCCATCGCGACGGGCACACCTCGCTCGTGGGCGAGCTCGCATATCTCCTTGGCCGGCAGCCGCGTTCCGGTGTCTGTCGTCACGTGGCTGATGCAGACCAGCTTGGTTCGCTCGTTGATGAGCGCGTCCAGCCCGGCCAGCATCTCGGCGCGGTCCTCCGGCAGTGGCATCTTCCTGATCCTGATTCCGCGCTCCGCCTCGAGGTTGAGCCATACCATGATCCCGGTGGGATGCTCCTCGTCGGTGACGATCACCTCGTCGCCGGGGTTCCAGTCCATGCCATACGCGACTGTGCTCAGCCCCTCCGAGACCGACCGCAGCATCGCGATCTCCTCTGGGGTGACCCCGAAGAAATCGGCGACCGTACCACGCGCCCTCTCGAACTCCTCGCTAATCGGATCTTTGATCGCGGGGATGTCAGGCCCACCCTCCATCGCGGCCCTGTACTGGCCAACGACGGAGTCCGCGACCTGCCTGGATAGCGGCCCAGTGCCGCCGGTGTTCATGTAGATGGATTCTCCCAGAGCTGGGAAGTCGGAGCGGATGCGGTTCAGATCGAGCGCCATTTGGGTCCTCCTCGAAGGGACGGTCTCGCTACACATTATACGCATCACCCCGATGCTTGTGGGGAGGCTGTGTCTCTTTGAGAAGTGAGAGCGGTCCCACCGTCGTTTCAATGAAAGAGGGAAATGCCAGATACGTGGTACACGACCAGGTCTCAGCGTGCCTGCCAATCATGAGGACTAGCAAGCTCTGCGCTCTGGACATACCAACGTACAGGACCGACTTCATCCATTCCTCTCCTGATTCATCGACGTCCACTATTATCACCACCGGACTTTCGAGACCCTTGAAGGCCTGAATGGTAGAGAACTTGATGGATGGCTGCTCAATCGTCAGATTTCGGTCGGTAATGTCGGCAAGTGGGAATTTGGATATTCGATCTGTCCCTATTCTCGTTGCCAAAAATGTCCTGCGCCTCGTCCACCACGAGCATGTCGAACTGTCTGTCGCCTCGCTCGATATGTTCCTGAACGGCTAGGCCGGCATACTCGTGATAAGTCTCGTCGAACAGCTTCCTCTGGCTGGCGGGGTCTGGAGACTCGAACGCTCTGCGCTCTTCTTCAAGGAAGTCGTCCCCGATGCTGCTGTCAAGGATGAACCGTCTGGCGACCTCGTGCCATGTGTCTGCGATGACCCCCGTACCATTAATCTGCTCACGCAGCCATCTGGCCAGCAGACGGTTGAAGCAGACCAGCAGGACCTTCTTACCATCGTGTGCGGCCCGACGCGCTTTTTCTACTGCAAGCAGCGTCTTTCCGGTCCCGGCGGAGCCTCTGAAGAGACATCTAGGGTTGTCTTCCAGTTCATCAAGCCTGGTGTACTGCTCTTGGGTAAGACTCAACAGCCGCTCTTCGTTGCGCTCTATGGTCACACTTTTGGCGACTACCATATCGAAGTCCGGACGCAGGAAATTCCTGATCGATCCCGCTTGAGGTCCGGTCGGCAGTCGAACTCTTCCGCGTCGCTGGTGTGGTCGAAGCCGGTTGTGGACAATCTTCATGATGTGTTTGGATATCGACTCGCGGAGGTCATGGTGGTCGATAACCTCCCAGCGCTCGAATTCCGGCGTGATCGGAGGGCAGGCTACGTCGGGGAAGATGACTCCATACCCGATAGGACATTCCGACTCGCCACTGTGTCCGAAGTGGCTTCCAATTGAGTCCTTCAAGGCGAACGTGGATTCCCTAGCCTGCATGAAGGGACTCTTGTTGAGTTTCGACGTACTCCCATACCGGTTCATGGTCGTCCACTCACCGCCGTGTGAAGACACTCGACCGCCCTTTACTTCCATGCAGACGATACCCTGTTCTGGGATGATTACCACGAAGTCGATCTCACCAAAGGGACCTGTTCTTCTTCGAGACAACCCCAATGAGTGAAGCACTGTCCAGTCTTTCGTGCCGGGGTCTCTCGCGATCAGGTCGAACACCTTCCGCTCGGACGTAGCGGCCCCATCGTCGATTCGCGCGGGTATCATCTTCGCCATGTTAGAAACACCTTCAGAAAGCCGGAATTCACCCACATTATACGCCTTTGCACCGAATCTACTGGGGAAAAGCCGCTGGCCTGCGCACGCACGCGTTGGTGGCAAAAATGACTTAGTTCAGCGCCCTAAGGTAGGCTACGAGTGAGCCGATGTCTGGGCAGTGAATCTCATTGCCGTCTGCCCTTAAGAGCCACGTCGACGTTTCCACCAGGTCATTCGCGACTATTTCTACGTCGATCTGCTCTCCTATTGCGGTCTGGCTGTCGAAGACCTTGAATCCTTCGCGCTCCAGCGCTCTGCGCATCCACCTTTCGGAGAGTCCGCCCGCAACTAGCAGAGCATTGCCTGTCACCGGAGTGTGGTGCCTGAAGCCCCCGATGTCGGAATCGAATATAAGCTCAGAACTGGAAAATGTGGACTGTAACGCTCCCCGTAAAATCAGATCCTCTGGCGCACCATGTTCGACTCTGCCCTCAGGGGTAATCAGCCACAGTGTGTCAGCAGACCTCAAAGCTAAATCCAGGTCATGCGTGGACATCAGGACTGCCAGACCCGTTTCGCGGGTCAGTCGCTTCAGCAGACCTGTTATTTCAACACGAGTGGGCAGGTCTAGAAATGCAGTAGGCTCATCTAGCAGCATGACGGTGGGCTGCTGAGCAAGGGCGCGGGCAATCATTACCCGTTGGCGTTCGCCGTCACTTAGCTCGGAGATGTCACGCGCTGTCAGATCGTCAGAACGGGTTGCGTGTATAGCCCACTGAATAATCCTGTGATCTTCAGTAGTCAGTCCAGCAGCCCAGCCCGTATACGGGTAGCGTCCCAGGCCTACCAGCTCATAGGCTGTTAGACGACCCACGGCGAGACGATCCGTGAGTACAACGCTCAACAGCGTTGCCAGTGTGTGATTGCTCAGATGGTGAATGTTGCGTCCATCGATCTCCACGCTTCCAGCAAGTAGAGGCTGCATCCTGCCGAAAGTTCTGAGCAGGGTTGACTTGCCAGTGCCATTGGGACCGAGCAGACCGACGAATTCGCCTTGATGCAGCTCTAAATCTACGCCTTGCAGGACAGTGCGATACTTTGTTGGGCCTGCTTTGTACCCAACAGCAAGAGAATGGGCTGCCAGCGCAACTTCGCTCACAGGGCGAAGCCCCTTCTTGCCTTCAGCAGCACCCATATGGCCACTGGTCCTCCAAACAATGCTGTCGCTGCGTTTATGGGAAGATTAAGGCTGCTGTTTGGGAGTTCGGCAAGTATTCCGCAGGCTAACGCGATTGCGATTCCGACCAGTATGGAGCCGGGGACCAGGATTCGATGGTCGGACGTGCCGAATACCCCGCGAGCAATGTGAGGTATGGCAATACCGAGAAACCCTATGGGCCCGGCATAAGCGACGACCGATCCGGCCATGAGAGATGCGCTGCCCATGATAACGACTCTTGCCCACTTCACGTTCAGCCCCATACTTCGCGCATAGTTGTCTCCAAGGAGCAGGGCGTTCAGGGGTTTGATCGTAAGGACTGCCATTATTAGGGCTACTCCTATCGAGGACGACATGTAGGGCATCTCTCCCCAGCGAACGCGATTGAAGCTGCCCAGGCCCCACTCCACGAACTCCCTGGTCTGCTGCTCGTTGGCAAAGAAAACGAGGATGGTTACGATGGCGCCTACCAGCGAAGCCATAACAACTCCCAGCAGCAGCACTACCACCATGTCCATGACCCTGGAGGCGACCACAAGCATGATCGAAAGCACCGCCGCAGCGCCAAGAGCCGCGCCTGCAACGGTGCCAAGATTGGTGAAGAAGCTGCCGCCAACCCCAGAGAAGACTTCTGCTGAAGTCGGACTCACGAGAATGACAAGCGCTACGCCAAGGCTGGCTCCGGAGGACACTCCCAGGGTGAACGGACTGGCAAGAGGGTTTCTGAACACAGTCTGCATTTGCAGGCCCGCGAGCCCCAGGGCGGTACCGACCATCATAGCGGTCAAGACCCTTGGAAGCCGGATATCCATGACGATGGTCTGCCATGAGATCTTCTCAGCTTCCTGACCAAGCAGGATTGTCACTACCTGATCAATCGGTATGCTGACCGACGACCAGCTCAGGGACGCCATGACCGCAGCTATGCCTAGAATCGCAAGCAGAGCGAATATGGCCAGTTGACGCTTTGCGCGAGAACCAGTGTCAATCGAAAGGTCTCCCTGTTCAGATTCCTGAACAGGCTCGAGCCTGGCGGGAGTTGAGGTCGATGGATTGGGAGTGCTCATCCTGCCCGAGTGCTGGCGTCGTCGATCCCTGAGCCAAAGAAGTCCTTGACTATCGGGATGAGAATGTCCAGGCGAGAGCGGCTCTCGTGGTGGTCAAGTCCCTCCAGAGACGTAAACGAGACATTGGGGAACTCACCCGCCGCCTGCCTGGCTAGATCATGATCGTCATCTTTGGTCCCGCATAGCAGCAGATAGGGAATCCGGACCCCCTCATTAGCCGCAAATGGCATTGCCTAATTCCTCGATCTTAATTCGAAGGAGGGGTTATGAGTTCCAGCCATAGAGTCTCGTGGTTCGGGACCAACTCAGGGTGGAGGATACTTACAAGGTCTTTCAGCAGCAGGTCCACTCTGTAATTGAGGGCGGTTTTGTAGTAATCCTCGCCGCGCTTGAAGATGTGGAACGCCGCACCTTCGCCGAGCGCGGGAATCTCGGCGTTCAAGGGGTTCTGCTCAACCCACGCTGCGCCGTCCGCGCCGTTTCGCAAAGCGTCATAGGAAGGGTTCCACCAGAAGTCCGCATCCGCGCCCGCCTCGATAGCGTCTTCCATGGAGACGCTCGCGAAGGCGTCCAAGCCCAGAGCGGAGTCTATGAACAGGGGTATTCCGCCGGCGTCTCTGATGAGGTGATAGTCCACCCGGTCGGCGCCGGTGACTGACCACGAACCGCTTCTGTTGATCGCGCCCCGGATCACCGTTGGCTGACTATCGGCGGGCTTCGCTTCCGCCACCTGCCGCGCTAACGCTACATACTCGCTCTCAACAGGAGCGAAGAGTTCATTCGCCAGTTTCTCCTTGTTGAAGAACAGCGACCAGAACTTCAAGTGTTCCGCGGATCCCAGGGGGGTTTCCCAGAAGGGGTTGTAGAACACCGCGCCCAGGCCGAGCGATCTGGCGATTTCCCTCTGCTCAGCGCTGTAAGGCACTACGACAACATCGGGGTCGGCCTCGACAACAGGCTCCCATCCGTCCGCTGAGACATTGGCGACCAGAAAGTCGTCGGACTTGTACCGCTTATCCAATTCGGGCGTGATCTCGGAAAAGTCCCCGAGCGGTACATACCCCAGCCCGATAAGGGCGTCGGCTTCTCCTAGCTCTTCAAGGGCCGTAACCACCGACCCGCCGCCGGAGTTTTCATACAGGGTTTCAACGGGTATCTCTACGATGTCCGCGCCCGCGAGATTGCCGGTGAGCTCCGGCGCAGGCGTGCCCTTCTGTACGAGCACGTAGGTCTCTCGGCTTCCGGCGTTAGCGTCTCCAACCGGTCCCATGTTCAGGATCTTGTAGTTTCCGTGATAGCTCACCGTCCAGTCCTTGGCCCACTTCACCTCGACCTTGTCAGGGAAGTAGTCCACCCCCGGGGTGTACTCTTCGACAGGCTCCTGTGGGTTGGCCGCGATTATCCCTGCCTCAGCGGCTGTTTCGATTCTGTCGAGGAACACAAGCTGGTGTGCAGGCAGCAGTTCCGGATGGATTATGCTCACAATGTCCTTCAGGAGGATGTCCGCCCGCACGGCGCCCGTGCTGTGGTAATCGCTCTCTCGCCCATACCTATGGAAGGCGTTGCCTGAAATCATGGCGGCGAAATCCCCGTTCAGCGGGTTGCGCTCGAGAAATTCGGGAACGTTCCGCTCCCTTGGTATGTAGGCCAAGTCGAACCAGTAGTCGGTGCCCTGTCCATGTTCGAGCGCCGTCTCCACCGCGACTCCGCCAAAGCCCAAGTGAGCCGTACCGTCCAGGAAACCCTGATCGACGGCCCTTAGCAGAGGGCGCTCCCCTCCTGCATCCTCGATCAGTATTGACTCCAGGCGTGTGCGATTCCTGCTCTGAAATTGTCCAGACCTGGCAATAGTGCCCAGCAAGACAGAGGGACTTGCTAGCTGGCTCTGGGCAAGGGCCTTCACCCGGTTGTACTCTTCAGCAATCGGCTCGAAATATCGGTTGGCGCGGGCTTCCAGGTTAAAGAACATCGACACAAACTTCACCTGCTCTGCGGAGCCCAGAGGGCCTTCGGAGAAGGGAGAGTAGTGAATGGCGGGCACGCCAACTTCCAGAGCGTTGTTCCGCCAGTCGTCGCTGTTGTACTGGAAATACACGTCAGGGTCGCCATTGAGGATCAGTTCCAAGTCTTCCCCGTAGCTCGTCTCCTTATGCACGTCGTCCTGGGTGACTCGAGCGACCACGTCCGGGAGGAAGTGGTTGTGATCACCAGAAGTCCTTGTGTTGACTCCAATCAGCCGATCCAGAGCCCCAAGCGCATCCAATGCAGCGAACACCGCGCCGCCGCCTTCCCAGAAGCGCTGCACCGGCACTTCGACAACCATGGCATCGGCGATCTCCCCGGAAAGCTCCGGAGCCGGCGTTCCGCACTGCACCAGAACGTATCGAACGAGGTTCTGCACGTCCGGGCTGGTGTCGGTATCGACTGTCAGCACCTTGTAGTTGTTGAAGTACTCGACCTGCCACTCCTTGGCGTATCGAGCTTC
>JAAXHZ010000039.1 GCA_012270625.1 Dehalococcoidia bacterium
GCCCCTCTCAGTCTCAGGCTGACAGAAGTAGGCAAATGTGTACAGACAAGCATAATTACCCGACCAACAGATTCCCTCTCCCTCAGAGAGAGGGCTGGAGCCTGCCCCGTACTTGATACGGGGATGAGGGTGAAAAGTACGAAATATAATTTCAGGAGGTGAGAGTTCCGAACTTTCCCACTCGGCATGTTGTAGGATTTCTGCGGATGTATGGGATTATCACGAGGAGGAACGGGATGAGTAGCAAACCACGTGCATTGTCGGCGGTTCTTGTACTGCTGGGAATACTTATGTTGGGCCTACTAATGGCATGTAGCGGTGCGGAACCGGCCCCGGAACCGCAGATTATCGAGGTCGAGAAAGAGGTCGTAAGAGAGGTTGAAGTAATCAAAGAGGTGCCGGTAGAGAAGGTCGTCACCGTCGAGGTCGAGAAAGAGGTCGTAAGAGAAAAAGAAGTACCGGTAGAGAAGATCGTCACCAAAGAGATCATCAAAGAAGTACCGGTAGAGAAGATCGTCACCAAGGAGATCATCAAAGAGGTCGAAGTGCCGGTCCCGGTGACGCCGAAGGAGGTCCCCGCGCTGGCACAGCCAACTCCCGCGCTCCCCGCCGCGCTAATCGCCGAGCAGGACAAGTACGGAGGGAACCTGAAGGTTGTCTCTCAGGCGAGCGTCAAGAGCATGGACCCATCGTTCGCGCCGGCCTACGTGACGACGGTAACATCCCAGCACATCTTCGAACAGCTCTTCGCATGGGACGCCAACTACGTCGCCCAGCCGCAGATGGTCAGTGACTGGAAGCTGACGAACGACGGCAAGACCTACGAGATCACCCTTAGAGACGGGTTGATCTTCCACAACGACAACCCTGTGACCTCCCACGACGCGATAGCTTCCCTGGGTCGCTGGTGGGAAAAGCAGGCGGCTGGCAAGCTCGTGTTCGAGTCCATGACCGAAGATGGGATCCAGGCCGTGGACGACCAGACGTTCACGATGACCTTCGAGGAGCCGTTTGGAGCGCTCCTCAACGCGGCCAGCATCCCGCACCGCTATCCAGCAACTTTCACCAAGGAAGCTGGAGCGCTGACGGCCTTCGAGGACATAGGCGAAGCCAACATCATCGGCTCAGGTCCGTACAAGCTGAAGCTGTGGGAGCCGGGCAACCGCATCGTACTCGAACGCCACGAGAAGTATTCGCCTCGCAGCGAGCCAGGAAGCTTCCTGGCCGGAGGAAGCGTCCCATACCTCGACGAGATAACGTGGGTGGAGATACCAAACGAGGAGACGAAGATAGCGGGTCTGGAGACCGGTGAGTGGGACATTGTCGATGGAGCGGGCCTGGACTTCTACGACCAGCTCAGCATGAATCCCGACATAAGGATCGCCAGCTACCCCGGACACCAGTCTACGATTCAGATCCACGTTGGTGTGCCACCGACCGATAACAAGCTGGTCCGGCAGGCGATTCTGGCGGCTATCGATGCCGAGGCGTTCATGAGCTCACTCGGCCCCAGAGAGCTCTGGTCCCTCTGCGGCTCGGTCTATTACTGCAACACTCCGCTGGAGAGCCAGGGCGGCGCAGACCTGTACAACCAGAACAACATCGAGAAGGCCAGAGATCTGCTCAAGCAGGCCGGCGCTGAGGGAGCCACCATCAAGGTGATGAACCCGAACGACTACGGCACGATCACTCCGCTCGGCCTGGTGCTCAAGCCAATGCTGGAGGATATTGGATTCACGGTCGAGATGCCCGGCATGGACTGGGCGACCCTCATATCCAAGATCCGCGGCGACGACTACAACATGTTCACCACCTGGTGGGCGCAGTGGGCAGTCGCGGACCCAATCACTGATGTCGTTGTCGCCAGTACCGCAGGTTACGCAGGAGACTACAGCAACCCGCGATTCAAGGAGCTTCGGCTTCAATACGCGGCAGCTCAGACTGCGGATGAGCGGCTGAAAATCGTCGATGAGATCCAGGAGATCTACCTCGATGAAGTGCCCAAGATCTGGCTGGGACAGTTCTCGTCAATCTTCCCGCATCGCACCAACGTCCAGAATCTGGAAGTTCCGGCGATCCCGATGTTCCTGAACGTCTGGATGGACAAATAGCAGCGTAGTTCCGCTCACCCCCTCCGGGAATGGAGGGGGTGAGCGGTTCTCTACACTACTGGATAAGTCATGACTGGTTACATCATCAGGCGTGTCCTGGCCACGATACCCGTGTTGTTGGTGGTCGCGCTGGTCGTATTCGCGCTAATCCGGTTCGCGCCCGGAGACCCAGCCGCCATCATCGCAGGACAGGAGGCGACCCAGGAGGAGGTCGAGGGGCTCAGGCGTCAGCTTGGACTTGACCGGCCGCTGCCTATCCAACTTGGCATCTGGTTCAGAGACATCCTCAGGGGCGACCTTGGACAGTCCATACTGTCCAAGCACGAGGTCTCAGAGCTCATAGTCCAGCGCGTGGTACCGACCCTGTCGCTCGCCATCTTCACTGAGATATTCGCCCTCGTCGTAGCCATACCGATCGGCGTGCTCGCCGCCTGGAAGGCCAATTCCTGGATCGATCGTGCGGTGATGGTGCTCGCGACGCTGGGATTCTCCATTCCGGTATTCTGGCTGGGCTTCATACTGATCTTCTTCTTCGCGGTCAAGATACCGCTGTTTCCAGCGGCCGGGTACATCGCCCCGTCTGAGGACTTCGTTTCGTACCTGCACCGTCTGGCGCTGCCGTCTCTGGCGACCGGAGTGATAATCATGGCGCTGATCGCTAGGATGACTAGGGCCACGGTACTGGAGACGCTCCGGGAGGACTACGTGCGAACGGCGCGCTCCAAAGGGTTGAGCGAGAACCTCGTGCTCATACGGCACGCTCTGAGAAACGCGGCCCTGCCGATCATTACCGTTATCGGTCTGGGTGTAGCCGCGCTGCTCAGCGGGCTGGTCGTGACCGAGAGCGTGTTCGGAATCCCGGGGCTCGGACGGCTGCTGCTCAACGCAATCGTCTCAAGAGACTACCCAATAATTCAGGGAACGATCCTGATAATCTCGGTCGTCTATGTGATAGTCAACCTGCTTGTGGACATCTCATACGCCTTCTTCGATCCGAGGGTGAGGTACTGATGGCGCAGCAGCAAGAACAGGCGACGCCAGAACTCTCGAAGTACTCGGTACTCAACCTGCGCGCCACGACAGTCCGACTGTGGGTACTGACCAAGCGCAACCCGACCATGATGGGCGGAATCGCCATCGTACTCATCATGGCGATCCTGTCGGTCCTGGCACCTCTGCTAAACACCATCGATCCCAAGGAGATCGATCCCAGAAACAGGTTCCTCTCCCCATCGCTGGACACGTGGTTCGGCTCAGACAACGTGGGACGCGACGTCTATTCAAGAACGATCTTTGGCACCAGGGTGTCTCTGATCGTAGGGTTCGCGGTCGCCGTCATAGCTACGTTCTCAGCGGCAATGATCGGAGTCCTCTCAGGCTACTATCGCAAGCTCGACGCAGTGATCATGCGGTTCATGGACGGTTTGATGTCCATTCCATCTGTGCTGCTGGCAATGGCCCTGATGGCCCTGTTGGGAGGAAGCGTACAGAACGTCATAATCGCGCTGTGCGTGGTGGAGACGCCAAGGGCGGTGCGCATCGTCAGATCGTCGGTGCTGAGCCTGAGAGAGCAGATGTTCGTCGATGCCGCCCGGGCGCTCGGCACGTCACCTTTCAGGATTCTCTATCTCCACATTCTGCCGAATACGCTCGCGCCGCTCATCGTACAGGCAACGTACATCGGCGCGTCCGCCGTCCTCGTAGAAGCGTATCTGAGCTTCCTCGGCGCCGGTCCTCCGCCCGACGTACCCAGCTGGGGCAACATCATGGCAGAGGGCCGAAACTACATCAGGCGAGCCGTCTGGGTCATATTCTTCCCTGGGCTGTTCCTCACGCTGACCGTGCTCGGCATCAATCTTGCCGGAGACGGTCTTAGAGACAACCTAGACCCCAGGCTCAGACGCCGGATGTAGGTGACTACTCATGGACAGCCCGGGCATAACGTCGGTTCCCGGAATTCGAGTTGGGCATTACACGGACCAGCAGAACGCGACGGGCTGCACGGTGGTACTATGCGAGGATGGCGCCGTAGGCGGAGTGGACGTTCGCGGCTCGGCGCCGGGCACGCGCGAGACCGACCTTCTGTCACCGACCGCGATGGTGGACAGGGTCCACGCAGTGCTTCTGAGCGGTGGCAGCGCGTTCGGACTCGCCGCGGCGACCGGCGTCGTCGAGTACCTGGAGGAGAAGGGCACTGGAATCGAGTTCGGCAACGCGACGATACCGATAGTCCCGGCCGCCATTCTGTTCGACCTGGGGCTGATTACCGATAGAGTTCGCCCCGACTCCAAATCCGGCCGACTCGCGTGCGAGTCGGCGCGCTCCAGCGCGGTCTCCGAAGGCAGCGTAGGCGCGGGCACAGGGGCCACTGTGGCCAAGCTGCTCGGACGCGAGAGATGCGTCAAGGGCGGCATCGGCACCGCGAGCGTTCATCTTGGCAACAGGCTGACGGTCGGCGCGATCGTAGCTGTCAACGCCGCTGGCGGAGTGGTCGATCCGGAGACGTCTCAGATCGTCGCTGGGCCGCTGTCCGACGACAGTGTCAACATGCTCGACTCGATGAAGCTGATAACCGGCCCGAAATACGAGGAAGCACACACGCGGCCCGGTGAGAACACCACGATTGGCGTGGTCGCGACCAACGCGCACCTGACTAAGTCGCAGGCGAACAAGCTGGCGTCAGTCGCGCACGACGGGCTAGCTATGGCTGTCCGTCCCGCGCACCTGATGAGCGATGGTGATACCCTATTCGCGCTGTCAACACGACAGTACGGCGGCCCGATCAGCATGAACCGTCTCTGCGCAGCGGCGGTAGTGTGCGTGAGTAGGGCGATAGTGCGAGCCGTGCAGAAAGCAACTGGAACAGGCGGCGTAAAGGCCGTCTCTGAGTTGATCGGATGAGAGACATAGACACATCCACCCCAATAGGCTTCATCGGCGCTGGTGCGGTCGGAGGCTCTCTGGCGATCGCGCTCCACAACGCGGGCTACCCGGTGGTCGCCGTGGCGAGTCGAACACATGCCTCGGCACAGTCCTTCGCGGACCGGATACCAGGCTGCGTGCCATACCGGAGTCTCCAGAAGCTCGTAGATTCGGCGGGGTTCGTGTTCATCACCACGCCGGACGACGCGATTCAGCGCGTATGCGATTCACTCAGGTTTCGAGAGGGACAGGGCGTGGCCCACTGCTCAGGAGCGGCAAGTCTCGAACCCCTTGAGGCGGCGGCAGAGCAGGGCGCGATGGTCGGTGCCTTTCACCCGTTGCAAGCGTTCTCGTCAGTAGATGAGGGTGTGCAGAACATCCCTGGAGTTACTTTCGGCATCGAGGCAGCCCCGCAGATACGCGACTACCTGGAGCAGATGGCGCTCGACATAGGCGGCAACCCGATATTCCTGCGACCGGAGGACAAGGTGCTGTATCATCTGTCGGGCGTGCTGATGGGCAACTTGCTCGCTGTGCTGGCGTCGGTTGCCGCATCGGTGTGGCCGAAGTTCGATCACGCTCGCGACGAGGGAATCCGGGCGCTCACCCCGATGATGGGAGCTGTCGCCAGGAACCTCGACGCCAACGGCGTTCCGCAGGGCGTGGCTGGCCCCTACCCTCGCGGTGATGTCGGGACGATCCGTAAGCACCTGGAGGCCCTGAAGTCGAGCGCGCCGGAGTACCTGCCCCTATACTGCGAGCTTGCGCTGGCAGGACTGCCATTCGCGGTGGAGAAGGGATCGCTCAGCGCGGACCTGGCTAGTGAGATCGAACGCATAGTTTTGGAGTACAGACCAGGCACATAGGCAGGACATAATCGACGGACTTCACTCGATTCGAGGAGGTACCAATGCGAGTTACGATCCGAGACCTCAGACGTATGAAGCGGAACGGGGAGAAGATCCCCATGATTACCGCGTACGACTACACTTCGGCCCAGCTTGTCGAGCAGGCGGGCATCCCTCTAATCCTCGTCGGCGACAGCCTCGGCCAGGTTGTGTTGGGCTACGATTCCACGGTGCCGGTGACCATGGATGATATGGTCCATCATATAAAGACCGTCGTCCGAGGCGCGCAGCGCGCTCACGTGGTCGGAGACCTGCCCTTTCTGAGCTACCACGCCGATGTCCCCGAAGCGATCCGCAACGCCGGACGGCTTCTCAAGGAGGGTGGAGCGCAGTCGGTGAAGCTCGAAGGCGGACGCGCCCAGGCCGAGACAGTGAGCCGCATCGTCGAGAGCGGCATCCCGGTCATGGGCCACATTGGGCTAACACCGCAGGCGGTCAACCAGCTCGGCGGCTACCGGGTCCAGGGCAGGAGTCTCAAGGACGCGGTGCGTCTCATGGAGGACGCGCGTGCGCTGGAGGAGGCGGGAGCATACGCCATAGTGCTGGAGTGCGTTCCAGCTCAGCTTGCCCGAATGATTACAGAGCGAGTCGGCGTTCCCACCATCGGGATCGGCGCGGGCGCGGGCTGTGACGGCCAGGTGCAGGTATTCCACGACATGATGGGACTGTACCAGGAGTTCACTCCGAAGCACGCGCGGCAGTACGCGCAGTTGGGCCAGACAATCGTGGAAGCGACCCTGAGCTATGCCCAAGACGTTGAAAACGAGCGGTTCCCCGACGACTCCGAGAGCTTCAAGCTGAGCGAAAGCGTGCTCGAAGCGCTGTCCGAATACTCCGCAAAGCCGGTCTGACCACGTGACGTCGCCGGCAGACCTCGATTCCATCATCTCGGAGACGACAGCCGCGATCGCGGCTGATGACAGCAACGCGAACGCATGGTTCAGGAGAGGCAACGCTCACTCCAACAGGGGCGAGTACCTTCAGGCCAAGTCCGACATGGAACGAGTCATCGAACTCGATCCGGCCAACGCGATGGCGCACAACAACCTGGGGGTAGCCAACCTGTGTCTCGGCAGCTTCCAGGATGCCGTGCGCAACACCTCGCGCGCCATCGAGCTCGACCCCGACTATCGCGACGCCTACCACAACCGCGGACTGGCCCGCTCAGAGGTCGGCGATCTTGAGCAGGCGCTGGCCAACTTTGACCGAGCGATAGAACTCGACGCCGAATACTGGCCCGCGTACCGTCACCGCAGCGTCGTCCACCACCTGATGGGCAATTCTGACGCCTCGTACCAAGATTTTCTGCGGGCGAGAGAACTGGAGGCTAATTGATGAGTCGTCAATCTCCGACGGCTGGAGAAGTCTTCGGTCTGAAGATGCCGAAGGAGCTGGTGTAGCCGTGCAGGTACGTCGAGCCTGAGACCTGGCCTATCTCGCCGTTGCAGAAGAATCCGGCGAGCGGGATGTCTCCGACCTTGTCGCGGAACATATCGGTGTCGTGGTCGGGACGGCCGTACAGATACTCGCCGCGTCCGAGACACTGGAACAGCAGCGCGCCGCTCCCGGAGGTCTGAACGCCGTCGGACGAGTACTGGGTCAGCATGTCGTTGAGGTCCTGCGAGGATGTTTCGGCGTCCCGTAGGTGGAACTGGACGATCTGGCCCTCCTTGAGATACTCGCCCACTGCCAGCGCGCCGCGCCTGGCATCCATGCCGATGATGTTCCTGATCAGGAAGTCGCCCAGCTTAGGGGCTTCGTTGAACTCATCCATGACCACACCGAGGAACAGCGAGTGCTGCGCAAGTCGCTGATCGCGCTCACTCATGCCCGCGAACATCTCCCTGAGCACGTCGAACGTGCTGCGCCCGTCCAGCTCGATCAGCATGTTGCGCTCGGACTCGGTTATCTGCATCCGCCCTCCGATGGGACGGCATCCCTGGGCGACGATCGTATCGACGGCGACATTCCCATGCAGCGCAATGCCGACCGCACCGGAGCTGTACGTCCGGTTCCCGAAGTATAGCGCGTTCGATCCTGGCTGCTGTCCGCCAGACGCCAGACCGCCAATCTTGGCGCTGCGGGGAAACGCGTAATCGAGGCCCATCAGCAGGTGCTCACCCTGAACGCTGAACGGGTCGGACAGCAGCAGGAACTGGGGATCGTCCGTCGCTGTAACGCCTACCAGGTCTTCCCATGTGTGAGGCGGAGCGTCCCCGTCGGGCAGGTCGGAGTTGTCGATGTGGAACGCTGTCACTTCGGTCTCCGGCAGCACCGCGACCGCAATCGAAAAGCCTGGGCGGTTCTCCACCTCTCTACCAGCGCCGATGACCCCACCACCTGAGCAGCCGACGAGCACGCACTCCCCGATCAAGTCCCGCACAAGCGCCGGAAGCTCCTCGTATCGAGCGGCGTGGTGAGCGGAAACGAAGACGACCGCCAGGGCGGGACTCTGGTCGCCCAGCGCTGACTTGATTTCGGTCGCGCATTCCGCCACCGCGTACTTGAGAAATCTGTGCTCTGATACGGCAGTTACCCACTTCATCGTCCGCCTCCCGATGAATTCTCAGTCCCGGCTCCCCGCTAGGCCGCCATTGTAGCAGGGCTGTCCGGTCTTGGGTGTCGTCACACTCGCTGTCTTGTGAAGTGGACCTATGAGCAGAACAGTTGGGGGATTGTAGTCTTAGCTAATGTGAATAGCACGTTAATAGTAACCTATTGACTTTCTATATACTTAGTAATATATTATGTGCATAAATAGTCCCAGTTACGTCATCACTATTCTCAAGGATAAATCCATACATAGCGATTGACCCCAAGAAAGATCGAGACTTGCAATGGAACTCGCCTCCGTCACACGCCTCTTCAAAGACCAGTCCACTCAGAAAGCCATTCTGCTCCTCGAAGCCGTTGGAAGCAAAGAGAAGTTCAAGATCACCCTGCCCGTACACCGGGCAAGCGTCCTGGCCCTGGATGGCCACGGTCTGAACGATCGCTGCCCGCTGTACGGAATTCTATCCGAGTGTGTAGGTCTGCTCGGGGGGGCGTTTACGTCGGTGAAGATCACCTTGGACAAAACCCGAGGTGTAAGCAGCGCGATCTCGCTGGCCCAAGGTGAAGACATAAAGTGGGTCAGCACTGACGTCATCGAGCTTGTCGCGTTCGCGCTTCACGTCCAGATTCCCATCTTCCTCAACGTGACTGATGACCCTGACGAGAGTGACCAAAACTCCGAGCGAAATGATCCCGATCTCCCTGCTGTGTTCGAGGACGTACTGACGGAAATAATGTGCTCGGAGACTGAGCCTCTCTCCACATCGGTGGAACGGGATAGACCAGACACCGAGCGGGAGTTCCACCTGGACTCCGAGACCGGTCTGACTCAAGAGTAGTCGAACCGGACTGCATTAATTTCTGAAGTCCCTATATCAGATCAGTACGGAGGACGGAATGAATCTAATTCTTGGGAACAGTCGCGTCTCGGTTTTTCTGACGACGACGATGGTGTTCGCAGGCATACTCGCCCTGTCATGCGCAACGGACAGACCGGCTGAGGCGTCTGCGCCATCACCCGTGGTCTGAGAGCGGCGCCGTTTACCTGGATGGCAAGGCCCTGCCTGATCTCTCCACTGGGCAGATCGCCCGTAAGATGGCTACACTTCCGCAGGCGACGCCGACTCCATCAGAGCTAACAGTGCGTGAGCTAGGTAGTGTTGACATTTTCACTTTGCTGCCGAGGAGCGAGCTAATCGCACGGATTTCACCCTCACCCTAGCCCTCTCCCTCAAGGGAGAGGGGAAATCCTGCGTGCAGATGGTGTGTGGATGACGCTCATGTCGGAAATGTCAACACTGCCTAGTCGGCTACGGCAGGTATCCACACGTTTCGTGGCTGAAGCGGTTCGCCGCACAGGACAAGTCCATCATCGAACGGACGATCAGCACATGCAGCCTGGAAAACCTTGCGGACCGCAAACTCTCGACACTCTCCGGCGGAGAGCGACAGAAAGCCTGGATCGCGATGGCGATGGCGCAGCAGCCGGAGGTGATGCTGCTGGACGAGCTGGTTACGTTCCTGGACATCAGTCACCAGTTGGAGGTTATGGACCTGGTGGCGGATCTGAATCGCTCAGAGGGAATAACGGTGATTGTCGTGCTTCACGACCTGAACCTGGCCGCTCGATACTGCCCCCGGCTGATTGCGATCAGGGACGGTAGAATACACTCGGACGGCGCCGCGAATGAAGTGATTCAGACAGACGTGCTGAGAGCCGTATTTGGAATAGGGGCGCATGTCGTCGAGGACCCTCTCACCCGGCGGCCAGTGTGCTACCCGTATCGTCTGAGCTAGCCACGGCCGGAAAAGGAGAAGGCAGTGTTTGTAGGAACCAACAGGATCAGGGTACAAAAGGGCGCTGGACACAAGCTGGAGGAGCGCTTCGCCCAGCAGGGCGGCGTCGAGGAGCAGACTGGATTCATACGGTTCCAGATGTGGAAGCTGGACGAGGATGGGGACTTCGAGGAGTACCTCATTGTCACCCACTGGGAATCCAAGGAAGCTCAGCGGACGTGGATTCGGAGCGAAGGATTCAGGCAAGCTCACTCAGGGCCGCGGGCCGACTTCATCATCGGACACGCGCGTTTCAAGGGCTACGACGTCCGGCTCGCGTCAGAGCCTCGACATGCCAAGGCGCCCGTGTAGGTTACAATGTATCCAAGCCCCCGAGGCGCTACGACGATTCAATCTCAACTTTCAGGAAAGGCTACCCATGCTATCCGACAGGATTCAGGATGCAATTAATCGGCAGATCAACAATGAGCTATTTTCAGCACACCTCTATCTCTCCATGTCGGCATACTTCGAGTCGCTCGATCTCAACGGCTTCGCGCACTGGATGAAGCTCCAGTTCGAGGAGGAGACCACACACGCATTGAAGCTGTTCGACTACGTCAACGACAGGGACGGTCGAGTGATCCTGCACGCAATCGAGCAGCCGCAGGTCGAGTTCGAGTCTCCTCACTCGGTGATGCGCAGCGCCCTGGACCACGAGCGGCTGGTCACTTCGATGATAAACGACCTGTACGCGCTCGCGATCTCCGAGCACGACTATCCGACGCACGTGCTGCTCGAGTGGTTCGTGGCCGAGCAGGTCGAAGAAGAGAAGGTCCTCAATGAGATCGTCACTCACATGGATCTGATCGGCGATGATGGCACCGGACTGATAATCATGGACCAGCGCCTCGGCTCACGCACCGCAGCCGAGGCAGGGGCGGATGGGGAAGCGGCCGAGGCCATATAGGCCTGACGACGATCCTTGGGCATCCCCACGAACTGGTTGCGTGACTCTAGCGCCTCGCCGCCATGCCAGAGAATCACCTCCTCCAAGTTCCTCGCACGGCCATCGTGCAGGAACATCATGTGACCATTACCGTCTCCACAAGCCTGATCCCCCACAGTTGTATGCTAGACTGGCATGACCTCTCAAACGAGGTCCGCGCTTGCTCAGTCACACTCTCTCACGCAGCCCGCACTACAAGTGGTGGGTGTTCGCGGCGGTAGGTCTCGGCTCGTTCACCGGGGTTATGACCTTCGGCACCGTCAACGTCGCGCTGCCTACCATCGCGGGCTACTTCGAGACCGATCTGCCAACCGTGCAGTGGGTTGTTATTGCCCAGACCCTAACGGTCAGCGCTCTGCTGCTTCCCATGGGGAGACTGTCCGACATGGTCGGACGCAAGCAGGTGTACAAGCGGGGGACTAAGGGCCTAGAGCTGCGGGAGGTCTGCAGGATCGTCCAAAACCGATAGTATCTCATGGGCGACGAATTGCTGTGGCCTCACGCGGCGATTATGACGAACTATTCCTGCCCCGGTCAGCCGATCAAGGACACGTCTGGCGCCAGCGCGGGTCATATCCAAGATTTCCGCAGCTTGTGTGACGGTCATAACAGGTCTGGCGAAGAATTCGTCCACGAGATGGAGGGAACTCCCCGGGTCCCGTCGTCCTCGAAGCATCTCACCGTAACTCTCCCGAAGTTTCTGTAGGTGCTCTATTCGCGTGCGCACGTCTTGACACTCCTCCAAAAGTCCCGTCAAGAAGTATGTTAGCCAACGCTCCCAGTCACATGTGATACTGAGATTAAGCAACTCATGGTAGTATCTCTCACGGCTACGTTCGAAATACGCGCTCAGGTACAGAATCGGTGTGGACATGACCCCGCTGGCTATCAGGATCAGCGTAATCAGGAGGCGGCCTATTCTTCCGTTCCCGTCCTCGTATGGATGAATGGCCTCGATCTGATAGTGCAGCATCCCGCATCGGATCAGTGGTGGGAGATACGTGTCATAATCGTTGGCGAATCGTTCCCAGTCGTAGAACAGGTCACGTAAGTACTCCGGAGGTGGAGGCACGAATCGGGCACGTTCGATTGGTGAACCCGGTGAACCTATCCAGACCTGATTACGTCTGAACTCACCAGGGCGTCTATCCTGACCTCTGACTCCTGCCAAGAGTCGGCTGTGGATCGCGTTGACCAGTCTGAAGGATATCGGCAACTGGTTGAGACGTTCGATACCATATTCGAGAGCCTTGACATAGTTGACCACTTCCCTTACGTCTTCCACCGCCGTCGGTCTTTCACCAGCTTCGTAAGAAAACACGTCCGAGAGTGACGCAACTGTACCCTCTATTCTCGAAGATAGAACCGCCTCCCGTCTTTGAAGGGGACGAATTAGCAGATGAGGATTCTGGATGCTCTGCCCTTCGCCTGCCAGAGTCCCTACCGCGAGCGTCGCCCGATCCAGTAACCATACTAGGCGAGGACTAAGATTCAATTCCCTCGGCAAAAGCCCAGGTACAAACGCCTGCTGACCCCGAATGGTAGGAACCAATGTCCCACATGAGCTGTCCGACAACTGTTGCATGTCAATATGAAACTCCAGTATCTAAAGCTCAATTATACGATACTAGTATAGAAATTAGTATCGAAACTACGCCGCAATGAAACTCCAGTATCTAAAGCCTACGCTTTGGAAAACTTTACAGCCTAAAAGTTTCTAACTGGATATACATGCACAACCAGCGTCTGATTATCCGCCGTTAGTGAGAACGCTCCAAAACCAATTGACCATAGTACAGGCCGAACGCTAAACTGCCGTTGGCCCGATTTGGGCCCTATCCTCCAATGACCTTCTGCACAATTCCGGAGCCGCGAACTGGAAGCACAGACCAACACAGGCAGACTGTGGTTGACCATAGCAATCCTTCTGGCGCTGGGCATTCCCGGCGCGTATCTGCGGTTCTCCGGCACGCATCTCGACCCGGCGCTGGCGGCGCTAATCTTCGGCATCGGTATCATCGCGGGCGCGTTCCTCCTGTCGTGGGCCGCGGAGGTTGCACAGATGGACGTCTCCGCGTCGCTCGCGATTGCGGCGCTGGCGCTGATCGCGGTGATGCCAGAGTATATGGTAGAAGCGGTGCTGGCGTGGGACGCGGGTGAGTCATACAAGGACCTGACTGCGTTCGACGGCGAGGTAACCAGAGAGATGTCTCTTGCCGCGGCCAATGTCACAGGCGCGAACCGCCTTCTGATAGGCATTGGCTGGTCGGCTGTCATCATCATATTTTGGCTGCGACGGCGCACCAGCTTCGATATGCGAGGCCTGCTGACCCTAGAACTGCCAATGCTGGTCGTGGCGACGCTGCTGACGATAGTCGTCGCCTTCACCAAGATGATACCTATCTGGCTCGCGGCAGTGTTCATCGGCGCATACATCTTCTATCTGTGGCGCAGCTCCACCAAGGAACCGGAGGAGCCGGACCTGCTGGGAGCGGCGGCGATGATAGGCAGCTTCCGCCCTCTGTACAGGCGTTTGTGGGTTGTCGGGCTGTTCATATGGAGCGCCGGTGTCATTATAATAGCGGCTGAGCCGTTCGTTCACGGGCTCAAGGAAACGGGCGCGCAGCTGGGCATTAGCGAGTTCCTGCTGATACAGTGGCTGGCGCCGCTGGCGTCCGAATCACCGGAGATAATAGTCGCGGTGCTGTTCAGCCTGCGCGCGAACCCGAACGACGGACTCACGACGCTGATTTCTTCACAGGTAAACCAGCTGACGTTGTTGGTCGGAAGCATCGTGCTGGTGTTCAGCATATCCGCAGGGCAGCCGCTCAACTTTCCGCTCGACCATTTCGAACCGGGCGGATTCTCGCGACTGTTCAGCGAATTCGGCCTGCAGTCGAGCGAATTCCTGCTAACGGCGGCGGCGGCGGCGTTTGGCCTGATACTGATTTCCACGCGCGTCATCAAGCTGTGGCACGGGATTACGCTGTTGGGCATATTCCTTGCCTATATGACGACTTTGCTGCTGTTCCCTGGCATATTCGGAGGCGCGGACGACGTGGAGAACGTGCCTCTGCGCCTCTGGTCATCCGTGATAATCTTCGCGCTGGTGGCACTGCTGATCGCGCTGAACTGGCGGCGCGTGGTGTACGTATTCAGGGGAGTCCCCCGACCGTAAAGGAGACATCCACGTGGTCGGGCGGTTATTCGGCGGCTATCCAATCTGCGGCGCGCTCCGCGATCATGATCGTCGTCGCGTTGGTATTGGCGCGGACGACGTCCGGCATCACGGACGCATCGATCACTCTCAATCCCCGGAGGCCGTGGACGCGCAGATACTGGTCCACCACTGCCATCGGGTCTGACGCAGGCCCCATCTTGCAAGTGCCAGACGAGTGGTGCTGGGTGCCGACGTTGGCAAGCAGCCATGCGTCCAACGCGGCGTCTGTGGCGAGGTCGTCGTCGGTGGGATTGATCCGCTTCTCTATAACGTCGGACAGCGGAGGCTGCTGCGCTAATTCGACGCACGTCCTGACCGCCCCACGCATTCGCTCCCTGTCCCACTCATCCACCAGGTAGCGATAGTCCAGATGAGGCTGAGTGCGGGGATCGGTGGATGTCAGCGTAATCCGCCCAGCGGACACTGCCTTTTGGAGCGCGACGCTGAAGCCCGTGTATGTCTCCCCTTCGGGTATGTCTATCGTCGTCGGACGATGCTCGCTGGTGAGCAGGATCGGACTCATCTGCATGTCGTTGCGGTGCGGCGAGCCGGGCGTCGTGAACCGCATACCGACCTGTATCGAGGGCGCGTCCGGGGGCGGGTCTTCCACGTTGGCCTTGTACAGCATGAACGCGGCGGGATGATCTCTCAGGTTCTCACCGATGCCCGGCAGGTCGCGCACAACGGATATTCCGAACGACTCGAGGTGCTCACGCGGCCCCACGCCCGACAGCATCAGCAGGTGCGGCGAGTTGATCGCTCCACCCGACAGAATGATCTCATCACCGAAGACCTGGAAGACATCCTCGCCGCTCTCGGCCTCTATGCCGACGGCGCGGTCGCCGTCGAACAGGATACGATGGGCGAGCACGTTGGCCCTGATCGTCAGGTTCAGCCGGTGTCTGGCCATCGATAGATAGGTCAGATTGGTGCTCATCCGAACGCCGTCCACGTTGTTGAGCGGACGTGGGCCTACACCCTCGGCCTCCGGGTGGTTCTGATCGGGAGCCTCCGGGTATCCCGCGGCCAGACACGTCTCCCAGAAGCGCTGAGGCACGGGCAGCATCTCGTCCCTGGTGTAGCGGCGCACCGGGATGGGGCCATCGCCGCCGTGGAAGTCGTCTGCGCCGAATGTCAGGTCGGTCTCGGACTTTCGGAAGTACGGCAGCACGTTGACGAACGCCCACTCCGGTGAGCCGAGCTCGGCCCACTCGTCGTAGTCCTCAGGTATGCCGCGGAAGAAGACTTGGCCGTTGACAGAGCTCGAGCCGCCGGTCAGCTTGCCACGCGGCAACGGGAACGGCTCTCGGTCCGGCGTCGCGGTCGCCATGTATCCCCAGGTCTCGGCGTCTGGTCCATAGGCCGCCGGCCAGACGCTGTTGCCGAACTTAACGCTGTCCGGCATCGTATCGAAGTCCCAGTAGTCAGGCCCTGCCTCCAGCAGAAGCGCCGAACGCGAGGGGTCTTCAGTGAGCCTGGATGCGAGAACCGAACCCGCGGACCCGGCTCCAACGATGATGTAGTCATACTTCATGGCGAGCATTCCTTATGAGAGATTGACACAGACGATATATCTCCCTCTAGTGATCGTCAACTGTGCCCACTCTCGCGAGCGGTCATAGGATCCGAGGTTGGCGTGACAGCCCGCGGAGCCTGTCCCGCAGATTGACAGTGCCGTAGCGCGTTACTACACTCGCTCTCATTGATGCTCGTCCAGGAGCTAGCGGTCTGGGCAGTCCATATGGGACTTGCTGGACGACTGCCAGCTAGAGGTCTCGTGAACCCATGAAGCTCGGCAACCCCATACACATCGCCGATGGCGCCTTTCAGATACGCGCGCTCGGCTCAAGGGTCACAGCCCTTGTAGGGAACGGCCAGGCGCTGCTGATCGACGCTGGTATGAAGGGCAGCGCGGGCCTGATCCTCGGCGGACTCCATGAGCTGGGACTCTCAGCCGACAGCGTAACCGGTGTGGTCGTTACCCACTACCATCTCGACCACGCCGGAGGGGTACGTGAGCTGGTTTACGGCAGGGATATTGCGGTCATGGCCCACCGGATTGACGCACGCATCCTGTCCGGTATAGATGAGCAGCCCAATCCGATTCAGAACAGGCTGGTGGCCAAGCTCACCGCGCCCGTAATCGAAAGGATAAACGGCCCTCCGACGCCCATAGACACTGAGCTGGAAGACGGAGACATCATCCCCTTCTCCTTTCCAGTGCGGGTCGTCCACATCCCCGGGCACACCGCGGGCAGCATCGCCCTCTTCCTACCTGACCAGAAGCTGATAATAGCCGGCGACGCGCTCCAGCACAGACTGGGTATGAAGCTCAGTCCGCCGTCGGCAGCCGTTACCCAGGACACAGAGCAGGCAATGGCATCGCTGCGCAAGCTCCTGAAACTGGACTTCGACTCGATCTGCTTCAGCCACTTCCCTCCAATTCGAGAAGGGGCACACGCTGCCCTGCGCCAGATGATCAAGCAGCATAACGCCTGAGAACCAGACAGCTAGCGCGACTCACGGCCTCACCAGGAGACAGCGCTGGCACAGACGTCTCGGTTCAGCGCGCCGGTCGGTCGGCAGACAATCGTCAAGTTGTTTCTTAGGGGGGATTGTCGAGGCGCACGATCTACGTGACGCCCTGGTTGTGTAACGGTTTCCCGCTCGCAGCGAGCGAGTGGACTTGGACGGGCGCTCCACGCGAGTCTGAACATACAGGAGCACCCGCCCTGTCTGTTTCTACCAGTTAGCTGGCTCTGCCTATCTTGAACATTGTGGTCCCGCAAAGCCCGCACTTCCCACGGGTGGCCGGACGACCATTCTTCATCGTTACCTGCTCAGCCTCTTCGATCTCTCGAGACTCTCGGCACTTCATGCAGTATCCAGTCATTAAGCAACCCCCTAGAAGAAAAGAATAAATCTTGAGCAGCAATAGTATCGTAACTAGTTGCTGCGCCACAGGCTCCGGCAAGGGAAATTACATTATCCTCGGACGTTTGTCTAGTCTCTCATCCGAGGAATTCTGCCCCAAAACTCCCTGCGTGTCCACGCCGCCGCTCAGAACTGCCAGTAATATATAGCACAAACGAATCATCGATATGACCCTGAGGTCAACGTGATGCTATAGTTACTCAGCCCCATAGTTTCAGCTTGATGCGGGGCGCCTCTCGCCCCGTTAGCTCAACAGGAGGATACGTGTCCGACTGATGGATGAGGCCATAGTCTTCGGAGTCCTCATTCTAGCCCTCGTCCTGTTCGTGACGGCCAAGTGGCGCTACGATGTAGTCGCACTTCTGGCTCTGCTCATCCTGACAATCGCGGGCATAGTCCCCCCTTCTGAAGCGTTTCAGGGGTTCGGCCACCCGGCGGTGGTAACCGTTGCCGCTGTCCTGATCCTGAGCCGCGCGCTCCACGACTCCGGCGTCGTCGATGTGATTGCCGGCTGGTACTTGCGCATACCAGAGTATCTGACCGTTCGAATAGCGTCACTGTCCGGTCTGACTGCATTCCTCTCGGCGTTCATGAACAACATAGGCGCCGTCAGCCTCCTCATGCCGGTGGCAGTCATAGTATCCAACAGGAGCAAGCACCCACCATCGATCTTTCTCATGCCGCTGGCTTTCGCATCGCTTCTGGGCGGCATGACCACCCTGATCGGCACTCCCCCAAACGTCATCATCTCGAACTTCCGCCATGGGGAAATCGGCGTTCACTTCCACATGTTCGACTTCACGATTGTCGGCATCGGAGTCACCCTGGCAGGTGTACTATTCATCGCCCTGGCGGGCTGGCGTCTCATTCCGTACAGACGTCCCCCGGTTGCCCTGGGTGAAACACTGGATATCGAAGGGTACATGACCGAGGTTCGCGTACCCGACGACTCTCGATTCGTCGGAAAACTCGTGCGCGACCTGGAGGAGTTGGCCGAGGGGAATGTTGTAATCGCAGGGCTTCTTCGTGGAGGCGTGGTGTACGGCGCTCCATCCAGCTATCAGATCATAGACGCCAACGACATCTTCATTATCGAGGCTGATCCCGCGGAGATCTGGAGCTTTATCGACAGAACAGGCTTCGTACTCGAGTGGTCCAGAAACATTCTCTCGGAAATCGATCAGACACTCAGCTCTGAAGACGTCTCCACATTGGAGGCCATCGTCAGCCCGGACAGCCCGGCAGAAGGCAGCACGGCCCGGGGTCTCCATCTGCACGCCTCGTTCGGCGTGAACCTGCTGGGACTGTCCAGACGAGGAACCAGACTCGTCCGACGACTCGGCCATATGACATTCCGAGCCGGCGACGTGCTGCTGCTCCAGGGTAAGAGAGAGCTTGTGCAGACGGCATTGCCCAGACTTGGGCTGCTTCCCCTTGCTGAGCGTGAGCTCCGAATCGGACAACCGCGCCGACTTGTCTTTCCTGTCGTTGTGTTCGCGGGCGCAGTCCTGCTTACGTCCCTGGAAATCCTTCCGGTCCATATCTCCTTCACAGCCGCAGTAGCCATCCTGCTCATGAGCCGAGTTATCACTTTGCAGGCTGCATACCAAGCTATAGATTGGCCGGTTATCGTCCTACTGGGCGCGATGATCCCAGTGGGAGCGGCCCTGGAAACGACCGGAGGAGCGGTCCGAATCGCGGAAACCATCACGGACCTGGGCAGATCCCTTCCGGCGTGGTCGATACTTGGAATCGTACTGGTTACGACCCTGCTGCTGTCCGCCGTTATCAACAACGCGGCCGCCGCGATCTTAATGGCGCCTATCGCAGTCGGAGTGGGCGAGAGCCTTGGAGCGTCCTCCGACCCGTTCCTGATCGCAACCGCCATAGGCGCGTCGTCCGCGTTCCTGTCACCCATCGGTCACCAGTCCAACACCATCGTAATGGGACCTGGCGGCTATCACTTCGGAGACTACTGGAGAATGGGCCTCCCGTTGGTGGCTGTCATAGTCGCGGTAGCCATACCGCTCATCATGTGGGCCTGGCCCCTGGGAATCTAGTGCGCGGAGCACACAGGTCCCAACCCAGACGCCACATCTTCTGAAGCATCCACAGCAGCCAGGACCACACAGGATGGGACCTCTCGCTCAGTACCTCAACGCATCCCTTTCGGTCGAAGCTCGCCAGCCATCTTAGCCAGGGCCGCCCCGTACAGGAATATCAGAGCGCCAAGGTATGACCACATCATCAGAACGATGACCGAGGCAATCGGTCCGTACACAGCGTCTCGGTGGCTGGACAGTGCTGTAAACCAGAAGAATAGATGCTTTCCAATCTCAAACAGAATAACTGCGGCTATTGCGCCGAAAACGGCATCCTTCCACTCCATGTGAACACTTGGCATACGACGATACACGAAGGTGAACAAGGTCACTGTGATGGCCGCCGGCAGAGCTGTTGCAACGGCCCCGAACACGAAACCGACGACAATTGACATGCCCCCGCCAAAGTTGACCACAATCTCAAAAAGCGCGGTGACTCCTAATGACAACAGAAACAGAATCACCGCCAAGAAGCCAATGGACATCTCAGCAATCGTTATCTGTATCACGTTCACACTATCGACTCCGAATATCCTGTTCACAGCCCTGTTGGCGGCCATGAACAGGCCATTAGCACCGATTAACATGCCAACCGATGCCACCAGGCCCAAAACCAGCGAACCACCGAGAAGATTCTCGACAGCCTCCCGTATCAGGCCATCTGAAACGGGAAAGTAGTAGATGAGCGTCTCTGTGAGCTTCAGGATAAACCCTTCAGGATCGCCGAATCTAGCTACAACCAGGATCACAAGCGCGATCAGCGGCAGAAAGGACAGGATGGTGAAGTACGCGAGAGAACCCGCAAGATCGATTCCACCTGCATGGATCAGAACGCGCGCCGCTCCTACGATAGCGGCTCCCCTCCACGCTGCTCTTCCCCGAGGCAGTTCGGAGGACAGCCTCTCTGCAACTTCTGAGATCTGATACCTCAGGTCTGGCGCAACTGCCAAGCTGACCTGGGAAAGCCTCCTCAAGACCAACTGTCTGGCAGCATCTCCGTGCGAGGGACCAACTTCATATGCGGCCTCTACTGCTCTGGTCGCAGCGGCCACGACCACTTCCTGGGTATCGACGTCGATCCTCTCAGCTTCCTCTAAAGCGACATCGACGGTACTGCCTGCTACGCCAGCGATCTCGGCAACGTCACTTTCAGAGACAGCGGCATGAGTCATTAGCGTATTTACCGCTTCTCTGGTCGCAGCCACGACATCTCCACCGGCGGCCGCGACGCCTGAGACGACTCCGCCGACAGTCGCCTTCGCAGCGTCTTCCAGGTCACCTCCCACCTCCACAACCGCCTCTACCACCCCTTCAGCTGCCGCAGACGCGGCCTCCACGTCATCTATTTTGACCAAGGAAGCGCCGACCATGGCCCCCTCCACCACATCCCTTCCAACTTCCCTCACTTCGGATATGCCCCTACTCGACCCTCTTATGGCTCCAACTACCACCTCTCTCACGGCAGGCGTAGTAACTTGCACTACTTGACCTGTCCCCTCCACAACTCCGATAACGGCGTCTCTGACAAATTCATGGGTCTCTGCACCCACCTCGCCGATGGCGCTGATTACCCCCTCGACAGCCTCCCTGCCCAGGTTACTCGCTCCTCGACCTACCGACCGGGTGCCTTTCACTGCCGTAATGGCGGCGGAACGAACGGCAGACCCAGTGAATCGGTGACGAGTTGCCCCGTCTCGGACAAGAACATCCTTCACCTGTCGAGTGACACGTTCAGAAGACGATTCAGGTCGGTTCATGACTGTTCCAACAGATGCGCTGAAGCTAAGACTCCGCCCCTCGGGGCGGAGTCTTAGGCGCTGAAGGCGCGTAACTAAACAGGCAGAAACACCTGCGAAACTTTAGTACGGATCAACCCGCCATTCTACTAAAGCCGGACTGGGCAGACCAGTCTGGCTTTATACTATTGACTTCTCTCGCTATTGGCTTCTCTCTCGCCCGATGTGACAGACCCCGCCACCACGCGCACTCCCTGTATGGTGCCAGTTGCCGCGTTTCTCACCGCATCTCCAGCAGCGTCGCTTACATCGTAAGCTGCTTCAATCGCGCCGGTCGCGACAGCCGCAGCGGCCTTCTCCGCGTCGACTCCCACAGACTGTGCGGCGCTTATGGAGCCACGAACCGCAGCCAGTGAGACCTCTGCCAAGTCCTCTCCCACTGCCGCTGCGCTGCTGATCAACTGCCTCGATGTGTCCCGAGCAGCGGTCGTCACGTCTCCACCAGTGCTAGCCACGGCCGTGATGACTCCCGCAATCGTGCCCTGCGCGGCAGCAGTCAGCGCTCCTCCGATCTCTCTGGTGCCGTCGATTGCTCCGCGAGTCACCTGGACTACCGACTCCTCAGCCGTCAGACCAACCGATGCTCCCCCGCGCAAGGCTCCCTCGACAGCGTTCTGAGCAGCGGTGCCCAACTCGGCGCCCGCATCACTGGAGCCACGAATAGCGCCGACCACCACGTCATGGAGCATCGTGGTCGTAGCTGTCGCCACCTGGCCGGTGCCTTCAATCACACCTATGGCGGAATCTCTGATAACCGCTCCCGCTTCAGACCCAATCCTGCCAGTAGCCTGCAGGACACCTACAACTGCGTCTTGAGCCAGATGCCCAACCTCGCCACCGACAGTGCGAGCGCTGCGGAGAGCGTTCACCGTAGAATCACGCACAGTATCTATAGCCACCTCTGTAACCTGGCCTGTGCCGCGCAGCGTTCCAGTCAACGAGTCTCGAACTGCCGTTCCTACCCTTCCAAGAATGGCCATGTTATCCTCCATGCGTTTTTAAGGGTTCACCGAATGGATAGTATCATATAGGAGGGAAGTGCAAAACTACGAAATCCTACCCGTTATTCCCGCGAAAGCGGGAATCCATAGGTCAGCAACCATGGTTCGCCATACTGGACTCCCGCTTTCGCGGGAGTGGCGAGACCCCGCTAAATGAGTTTTGCACTTCTCTACATATAGTAAGCAGTGTTGCAGACCGCCCCGAGTGCCCTCACCCGGATGCGCTGAAGGGTAGCTGGTTCTACCTCGCTGAGAACTGTAGGGAGGTGACAATGGATCGACTGACCGACAAGATCTACGGGTGCCTCCTGGGAGGCTTGATAGGCGACGCGATGGGCGCTCCCACTGAAGGCATGAACTACCAGGAGATAATCGAACGGTACGGCCCCAATGGCGTGACCGACTTCAAGGGAGTGGGCACAGACGACACCGCCATCCGAGGTCAATGATCGACGCCATATTCAAGAGTGACGGTCACCCCACGGTGGACCACTTTGCACAGTCGTTCATAGACTTCAAGGATCAGAACCGGCACCTATGGTTCATCCCGGTTCGCAACGCCTTCCACAAGTTCGAGCAGGGTCTGGAGCTGCCCGCCTACGCCGGATGGGGCAACATGCAGAGCTCCTCAACCGCCATGGCCATATCCCCAATAGGAATCATCAATGCCTGTGATCCTCGACAGGCGGCGCTGGAGACACTGGACGTAGCGTCGTTCATCCACAACGGCAACTCGGGCTACTGTCGCGACGCCGCATGTGCGATGGCGGCATCGGTGGCGGCCGCCTTCGATCCCAACGCGACTGTCGAGACCGTGGTGGACGCCGCGACCCGGTATCTGCTGCCCACAAGCGCAGGGGCGATCACGCAGGCAATCGCGGCGGCGCTTGACCTTGCCGCCGAGACGGACTCATACGAGACATTCCGCGAGAGCTACTACGCGAGGTACCAGAGGACAGTGCTGGCGGACTCTATGGAGACCATCCCCGCGACCCTCGCGATACTGACGCTGGCCGAAGGCGACCCCGTGCGCGCCATAACATGGAGCGCCAACTTCGGACGCGACGCCGACACCATCGCCACGATGGTAGGAAGCATAGTCGGCGCGCTGCACGGCGCGTCCGGCCTGCCGTCCTCCTGGGTTGCAAAGGTCGAGGCAAACCCGGACGTCACCTACCAAGACGACTCCCAACGGCTGGCCCGGGTCGTCCGCAGGCGCATCGAGGAGTCACGACAGACCTTGTCTGCCATCGAGTCTTTGGGGAATATGGAGTCTGACGTGATGTAAGGACTGGAACAGTCACTCGTCAGTATGGCTTGACTCGGTACGTCCAGACCTGGAAGTACACGTCAGGCTCACCCTTCGGCATCCCCTGGAACTCTTCGGTCACGTCCACGAGACCCCATCTCCCTTCGCGTTCGAGCTGTTGCTGCTTGTCGCGAAAGCCGTTGCGCTCGTACACGTCGGGGCGCAGCGTAAAGGCAATGTAGCCTCCCGGTCTAACTGTTCGCACAAGCTCGTCGAGCGAATGCGCTGGCGCATGACCCAGAGTCAGCACACCGACGCAGATAGCGGCATCGTAGCTGTCCGTATCAAAGCCAAGGGGCTCACCCATGACCATCTGATGAAAGTCACCATATACCCTCTTGCTGCGCGCCTCATCGAGCATACTCCGCGACAGGTCCATCGCCTCGAGGTCCGTGTAGCCCAGCCGGTGCAGCTCGACACCGACCAAGCCGGTGCCCGCGCCTGCGTCCAGCACTCTCGCGTCCTTGGGAACGAAACGCTCGAATGTCTCGGCCGCTATGCGTGGAATGACATAACCGAAATCAGACTCCAAGTCTTCATCGTAGTCCTCCGCCCACTCATCGTAGCGCTCTTCGAGCTGCTGGTTGTTCTCGGACGCATACACCCACTGGACTTTGTTCTCACTGTTCATGTTTGCCTTCCTTCACCCGTGCTCCCACGATCTATTCTTATCCAACACACCCAGCGCTGACTGTCATTATAGGAAAGTGACGCTCCGATCATCCTTCCAGACGCGAGTGCTCATCAGACTTTCGATTCGGATACTATGCTATCCTGAGACGGTCCAGCTTCTCTTTCGGCAGCAGCAGCGCAAAATGAGCAAAATCGGCCTCGCAGTAATTGGCTCTACCGGCATCATTGGCCGCGTGCACGTCGATGCAATCAACCGGCTCGACAACTGCCGACTTGTCGGCATCACCGCTCGGCGACAGGAACCCCTCCGCCAGCAGGCCGAGGACCTCGGCGTAGCGCACTTCCCTACCCTCGAAGACACTCTCTCACACCCGGACGTGGACGCCGTAGTCATAGCCACTCCGCACCCGTCGCACCGCGACATCACTGTAGAGTCCGCCGCCGCGGGCAAGCACGTCCTCGTCGAGAAGCCGATGAGCGTAACACCGTCCGAAGCGGACGACATGGTCAGAGCGTGCCGGGAGGCCGGAGTCAAGCTCGGCGTGCTCTTCAACAACCGCTTCCGGTCCGAGGCGGTCAAGATGCGAGAGCTGTTGGACGAAGGAGCCATCGGACGCATCTACCGCGTCAACATGTCGTCGGCTATGATTCGCAGTCAGGACTACTATGACAGGCTGGAATGGCGCGGCACCTGGTCGGACGAGGGCGGAGGCGCGCTGCTCAATCAGGGCATCCACGCCATAGACATGATGCAGTGGCTTGGCGGGATGCCTCGGACCGTGTTCGGGATGCTGTCAACGCTCCGCCATGATGCTGAAGTCGAGGACTTCGCCACGGCCATCCTCGCCTATGACGGAGGAGGTCAGGGCAGTATGCACTGCAACACGTCCCAGGCCCCCAACCACCAGCGGCTAGAGCTGTGGGGCGAGACCGGCGCGATCGTAATGGACGACTGGACTGTCACACTTCACAGACTCGACACTTCTGTCCAGGACTTCATCGACAACGACAAGTCGCCGACATACGACAGCCCCGGTCACAGGACAGAGACCTTCAAGCTCGATCCGGCGCCGAATACGCACGTCCCGGCTATCGAGGACTTCTCGGCAGCGATCCTGGAGGGCCGTGACCCCGCAGTCACCGGAGAAGACGGCCTCAACTCCCAGGAGCTTGTGGCATCGATTACTCTCTCCGGCTGCACCGGACAGCCGGTAAGCCTGCCCGTGGACCGTGCGCGGTACGACGCCTTGCAGAGAGATCTCGCCGCAGCCAAAAGCCTGCCCCGTGCCTGGACACGAGGGCTTCCGTCCATCTGATATACTCCAATCCGAACTCCATAACGGCCAAGGAGAGCCCAAATGACCACCGTTCACGAGAGGCAAGACGTCGCACTGATGGCACACCTGCTCAGACGCGCGGGGTTCGGCGCAACGTCGGATGAGTTGGACCACTACATGGGTATGAGCTACGAGGACGCCGTCGAGGAGCTTCTTGCCAAGAGGGCGTCAGTGGACATCCCACACGACCTGATCCGCCGGTACCACGT